>JAJRTM010000280.1 GCA_024278285.1 Planctomycetota bacterium | reverse complement strand
GTATTAAAAGGTGCGTCACGACGCACCCTACGACTTCACCTACGGTTTTACCGAAATCTTTCACTCCATTTCCAGTTCTTTCACCAGAAAAGCCCAGAGATCGGAAATTTCTTCGATTACTTTTGAAGTCGGCTTTCCCGAGCCATGTCCCGCTTTTGTTTCGATGCGAATCAATACCGGATTATCGCCCGCATTGCATTCCTGAAGTTTCGCAGCAAATTTGAAACTATGCCCCGGCACGACACGATCATCGGTATCTGCGGTTGTAATTAATGTTGCAGGATATTTTGTCCCCGGTTTCAAATTGTGATAAGGCGAATACGCGTACAATGTTTTGAACTGTTCCGCATCGTCAGCAGAACCGTATTCATCCACCCAATATCGACCAGCCGTAAATTTGTGGAAACGGAGCATATCCATCACGCCGACCGCAGGCAGGCACGCTTTATACAAATCGGGTCGCTGTGTCATACAGGCACCGACCAACAGCCCGCCGTTGCTTCCCCCTTGAATTGCCAGTTTTTTTGTTGACGTATATTTATTGTCAATCAACCACTCGGCTGCGGCGATAAAATCATCAAACACATTCTGCTTTTTGTGAATCATTCCGCCTTGATGCCAGTCCTCGCCATACTCGCCACCGCCACGTAAATTCACAACACAATAAACGCCCCCCATCTTCAACCATTGCGCCCGACTGATCGAAAAATAAGGTGTCAGCGAAATGTTGAACCCGCCGTACCCGTAAAGCAGTGTCGGATTATTCCCGTCAAGTTTCAGCCCTTTTCGATGAGCAATAAACATCGGGATCTTGGTGCCATCTTTGCTTTTGTAGAAAACCTGCTTCAGCTCAAACTGATCAGAATCAAACTTAATTTGCGAGCGGCGAAACAGCTTACTTTCTCCGGTAATCATGTCATATCGATAAATACTGGGTGGCGTGATGAAGCTGGCAAACGAATAGAATGTTTCGGTATCGGTTCGCTTCCCACCAAAGCCCGAAGCCGTCCCGATGCCGGGAAATTTCACTTCTCGAATGAATCGACCATCCACCGTAAACATTTTGACGACCGTTTTCGCATCTTTCAGTAGCCGCACCACAAACATGTTGTTCAACAAGCCAACCCCTTGAATCGGCTCCGGTCCTTCCGGGAGAATCTCCCGGAAATTCTTCGGATCAGGATTGCGAATATCAATCGCAATCACCCGCTTGTTCGGGGCATTCAAATCTGTCTTGAAATAAAAGACGTAACCATCGTTCCCAATGAAATCGTATTCATCATTAAAGTGATCGATGAGCGCAACCGGAATCCCGTACGGTTCACTCAAATCTTTCACATAAACCCGATACTTATCGGCTGTCCCTTTCCAGACGGAAATAATCAGGAACCGTCCATCTTCGGTAACCGTCGGGCCAAAGCCCCACTTCGGATGATCCGGCTGTTCAAACACAAGCACGTCATCACTTTGTGGCGTCCCGATACGATGGAAATACAATTGATGATTCAGATTCACACTCTGAAACGCCTCCCCTTCTTCCGGCTCTGCAAATCGCCCGTAGAAAAAACCTTTGCTGTCGGGAGTCCATTCAGTAGAAGTAAATTTGAGCCATTCGAGCTTTTCATCAAGTAACTTACCGGTCGCGATTTCCATAATTCGCCACGTTCGCCAATCCGAACCCGCATCTTGAATCCCGTAAGCCAGATACCGCCCGTCTTCACTGAATGAAGTTCCCGAGAGCGCCACCGTGCCATCTTTTGACCATTTATTCGGATCGATCAATACGGTCGGATCGCCATCAACGCTATCCATCATGTAAAGAACGGATTGATTTTGCAGCCCATCATTTTTGTAGAAGTAGTAGCGTCCTCCGACCTTGAATGGCGACGAAAACTTTTCGTAGTTCCAAAGTTCGGTCAATTCTTTTTGGATTCTTTCACGAGCAGGAATCGCCTGCAGAAACGCATCGGTCACTTTGTTCTCTGCTTCCACCCATGCCGCCACTTCCTTCGATTCACGTACATCATCTTCAAGCCAACGATAAGGGTCCGCGACTTTGGTGCCATGATAATCATCGACCTGATTTACTTGACGAGCTTTCGGATACTCAATTTTCTGAGCTTGCAAGGTGTTTTCCATTGTTATTGAAGAATTGAAAAAGGCGGTTACGCAAAGCAGCATCCCGGTAAAACGGTTAGACATCTCAAATCCCTTTATTAGTACACCGCCAGAACAATCACACGGCGAAGAAGTGCAAACGACAAATTCCCAAAGAATGAAAATCCAGCGATTATGATAAACATACTAGCCTGCACGTCACAACCAACATGCCTGGAATTTAATTCAGCCTGGATTTCTCAATGATCGGAATAAGTGATGAGTGCTTATGAAACCTCTTAACTGAACATCACCTACTTAGTTAATCCAATTTACTATTGAATTCCCACCAACGATCCATTATTGTTGATGTGTCGCGAGAAATCTACAGTGAGAATCAATGAGTAATCGATATTGAACAGGAGCATCAGTTTATGTTTGCGAAGACGTTTGGGCTTTTATTTTTTACGGCATCTTTGATATTTGCCCCACAAGTCGGATATTGTGCCGACAACCCGGTATTGCCGCTTAAAGCGGGCATTATCGGCTGCGATGCCCATGCTTTATCATGGACGAAAATTTTGAACGATCCCAAAGCGACTGGCGAGTTGGCAGATATGGTTGTCGTCGCCGCTTACCCCGGCGGCAGTCCAGATATTCCTCACAGTGTCGAGTTGTTGAAAAATGCGGTGGGACCGATTTCAAAAATGGGCGTCGAAATTGTTGACTCCATAGATGAACTGCTCAAAAAAGTCGATGTCGTGATGATATTAAGTATCGATGGTCGAAAGCACCTCGAAGAATCTCGTGCAGTCTTTGCGGCTGGCAAACGGGTTTATATCGATAAACCGATCGCGGCTTCACTGGCAGATACCATGGAGATCTTTCGTCTCTCTGAAAAATATAACGTGCCGACATTTTCCAGTTCTTCCTTGCGATTTGCCAAGCGAACCATTGACATTCGTAACGATCCCAAGCTGGGCGATTTAGTCGGCTGTGATCAATACGCACCCTGTTCTCTGGAGCCACATCACCCCGACTTTTTCTGGTACGGAATTCATGGTGTTGAACCATTATTCACGATTATGGGACCAGGTTGCTTAACGGTCACACGTATTCATACCGAAGGAAACGATCTTGCAGTAGGCGTTTGGAAGGATGGGCGAATCGGTACATTTCGTGGTATTCGTCAAGGGAAACGTGGCTATGGTTCGACCGTCTTCGGCACCAAGGGGATTGTCCCCGGCGGTTCGTTTGATGGTTACGAACCGCTGATTGAAGAGATCGTCAAGTTCTTCAAAACTGGAAAACCGCCCGTCAGTAAAGAAGAAACATTGGAAATTATCGCATTCATGGAAGCAGCCGACGAAAGTAAACGAAACGGAGGCTGCCCGGTCACACTG
>JAJRTM010000279.1 GCA_024278285.1 Planctomycetota bacterium | reverse complement strand
GTACGAAGAAAAAGCATGAAATGGTAAAAAAGAAGGAGCGAATATTGTTCAGGCAGAGTGTCTGATAAGACTTCTTGTGACTGCGTCACCCAGACGCGATGCGTCTGGGCCATCCAAAGAGACGACAGTTATTGTTTGATCAATGCTAAGCGGTTCAAGAATCAATACGCAGCAGTGCAGATTGCAGCAAGTTGAAATTCCCACACCTCTGATCGCTTGCTTTGACGAAGCCGGTAATCCTCTTGTCTTGCCTGTTTAGCCCGTATATACTGTGTGTATACAAAAAGGAGGAAGATATGCGTAAACATCTGATTAAACATGGCAATTCTCTGGCTCTGATCATCGATAAACCGATTCTGGAATTACTCCAGATTTCGGCAGAGACCCCACTCGAAATCACCACCAACGGCAACTCGCTGTTAATTTCGCCAGTGGAGAATGGTGAGCGAAAGGATAGGCTTCAGGTATCATTGGATAAAATCAATGAAAAATATGGCGATGACCTAAAGCGGTTGGCGGAGTAATCTGAAGTGACCGACTTTCTCAGCATTGATGACGCTCTTTTCCTTCACACAAATCAAATTGATTTGTATGGAGGCGATCAGGGCGTGCGCGACATGGGACTGTTGGAATCAGCAATGGCACAACCTCAAGCAACATTCGGAGGCACATTGCTGCATATCGATTTATTCGAAATGGCTGCGGCATACCTCTATCACATAGTCCAGAATCATCCTTTTTTTGATGGCAACAAACGAACTGGTACCGTTGTAGCTCTCGTTTTTCTTGATCTCAACAAGATCGAAATTGATGCTCCCGTTGGTGCTCTGTCGGATCTTACCCTGCAAGTTGCGACGGGGCAGGCGCATAAAAAAGAAATCGCGGCGTTCTTTCGCGTTCATGCTCAATGATTTGATAACTCCGTTTTCTTAACGGATGACATTACATGCAGGAATTGGCTTACCGTTGATGGTGAGGATTTGCGTATTGGTGACTGCGTTGCCGAAGTTTTTGAAGTCGTGAAACTTCCAGATGATTTTTTTCTTGCGGTTGATCTCAATGATCTGCGGATTCTTCGGTCCCGCATGACAATTTCCCAGCACGATATTTCCACTCGGCAGAATTTGTAATGTCGTCACCCAGGCGAGTTGAATACCGGGTAGCTCATTTTGATCGAGGCTCCAGATGATTTTCTTCTCGGGAGTGACTTCTATCACCCGATGTCCGTTGCCGGTTGAAATGAGCGTGTTACCGTTTTTTAACCGTAGGGCAGCAAAACACTGATTGCCGTAAGCGTTAACGCCGTGACCCGGTTTACGAGGTTTATCGAACAGCGGAACATCAAAACGCCAGACAACTTTTCCCTCGGTACTGTATTCGAAAACGGCTCCCTTGTTTTCGTGACAGACCAGATAATTTCCATTCGCGATTTTGCGAACCAGTCGCGTATCCTGGTGCGGAATCGGTTGTTCGATTTGTAACGGCATTTCGAATTTAAGCTTTCCCTCTGCGTTGACTTCAATAATTCGAGCCGCTCCCGATTCTGCAATCATTGTTAAACCGCTCGCAAGGCGCTGAAAAGCATGCACTTCAATCTTTTTGTTTTGATTGCCATTGTTGTTTCCTGAATCGTATTCCCAAACGGTTTTCCCTGTTTCTGGATTCACTTCGATCAGTTTTTCCCAGTCAGTTTGGAAGAGAATGTTGCCGTTGGGCAAGTGATGCAGATCGTGCAGCGGACCTATCCGATGACTCCACTTCAATTTGCCATCTTCGCCAACAATCGCAATCAACTGTTTTGAAGAATCAGCCGTCAGGAATGAGCGATGCTCAGCAAGTTCCGCAGCGAAAGTTGTGTCGTGCAAGAGATTTGCTGAAAACCAGCCAACAATCGCAATGCAAAAATAACGTAATAAAAAGGAGAGAGAAGTTTTTTTCATCATACTTAACTTTCAATTGTTTAACGGCAAGCCGAAGGCGACTGCGTAGGCATGCTGGTTAATCAGGCAAACCAGGTTCTTCTGAAAAGTGGGGCGGAGAATCTTTATCCGGTTTGGCATAAAACTGACTCAGATCAAACTTGCCTGATGTTTCTGCTTCAAGAATTTTAAATCGTGTTTCGAGTTGCTGAAAACGTTGTTCGATGACGGGATCGATCTGTTCAGAACGAGGTTTTTTCGGACGTGGAACTTTGGGGTATCCCAAATGCCGCTGTAATGCTGCGTACATGTAAAGCGGGTCTTTCCCCTGATTTGCCTTCGCGATCCGTCCTTCCTGAACACCAAACAGGACCGGATACGAAGGTTGATAATCGGGGTTATCGGTCCGTTGGCGAACCTCTTTTACACGGAACTCTGAGCGAGCATAAAGCATTTCGGAAAACTCGATTGCTCCAAGCGATTGTCGGATTTTCGCGATCCAGTCCGCCCAGTCTTTGTTGAACATCGGATCCTGTGCCATTGACTTAAGTCCATCCTGATACCCTAACCCGTTCCGCGAGATACTTTCGAACTGGTAGATGAATAACCCTTGAGGCGAAACGGTTTCGCTTGCCAGGAAGTCGGCTTCTTTTTCGAGGATTTTCAACCCGGTCCGCATATCGAATCGAGCGCGATCCTGCTCTGCCTTAGAGAGAACGAAACATTGGAAGGGCGTGAAATAATGCGACAGTTGGTTCATTCCGCCGGTGATTTTGCCGTGCAGCATCAATTCCGAATTAAGAAACTCGAGCGCCATCGGCAGGCGGGTTGTCGAAAGTATTTCCTGTGACACACTCGCCAAAATTTCCTGAGCAGGCAGATTCTCATCGAGTCGTTCCCGGTAAGCTCGAAAAAAATACGCCTGCTCAACGTATTCGTCACGCTCGTGAAAAGTGCTGGCCAAAGGGAATGTCCTAATTGTAGCTTGCTGTAATTGATCTTGAATAAAAATAAGGATAGCGAAATGAACAGGACATTCACACAATAGCAGGATGTTTTGATGATTTCCTCGTTCCCAAGGTCCACCTTGGGAACGCAAGAGATCGAAGCTCCTGCTTCGCATCGGAACTAAAAATCATCTAAAACGAACGAAAATACGTGGAAAGGAGGACCTCCCCAACAGTCCGCTCCCCAACAGGAGTTGAGGACGAGTTGAGCCTGACGCTATCCAACTAATTTACATTTTCTGATTGATTCCTACTACGCCGGGTAAGCACCTTTGAGCCAAAAACTTACAGTTGGCTCTGAGCAGCTGATCCCTTATAATACCGTTTTGTGTCCGCGGGCC
The DNA here is from genome assembly GCA_024278285.1 of Planctomycetota bacterium. Lineage (GTDB taxonomy): Bacteria > Planctomycetota > Planctomycetia > Planctomycetales > Planctomycetaceae > Rubinisphaera. The sequence continues at coordinate 7,606 of JAJRTM010000279.1, read as the reverse complement.
GATTAGTTTTTGTTATTCCGTAGGGTGGTGTGCTTGCACCCACCTTCGCGTGCCGGATTGCGTTCAATGACAAAAACAAGTTGAATCGGTTGTCATCTGTCAATGAATTCGCCGGTGTCAGATTGATGAAGTGGAGACCGTGTTCGATGAGTGCAAGCACGCCATCCTACTGTATCAAAGATACACAGTTATCGTTTTGCCATTTCGAATTTCGTTTTTCTCTATCCATTAAGTTTAACAATTAGATATCACTCCCCTCCGTCATGCCCGTTTTACTTCAGTTACAGGACGCCACGAAAAGTTATGGCTCACAGAAACTTCTGGATCATGCGTCCGTTTCGCTCAACAGTGGCGAAAAAGTTGGTTTCATTGGTCGCAACGGTGCAGGGAAATCGACCGTTTGCAGAATCCTATTGGGAGGCGAAGAACTGGACAGCGGCGAAATCATCAAGCATTCGTCGCTACGAATTGGTTATCTGCAACAGCACGATCCGTTTAACGAGGGGGAATCTGCCCTCGATTTTTTAATGCGAGATACCGGGGCGCCAGATTGGCAGTGTGGCGAAGTTGCTGCGGAATTTGAAATTAAAGGGGATTACCTGGAAGGTCCGGTCCGCGAACTTTCCGGCGGTTGGCAAACGCGTGTTAAGCTGGCAGCGTTGTTGCTGCACGATCCGAACTTGCTGGTGCTGGACGAACCGACGAACTTTCTCGATCTTCGTACACAAATTCTGCTTGAACATTTCCTGCGGCATTTTCGCGGGGCCTGTTTAATTGTCTCGCATGATCGCGGTTTCCTGAAAGCAACCTGTTCAAGCACGTTGGAAATTTCGCGTGGTCAGTTGACGATGTATCGTGGCAATGTTGAACAGTTTCTTGAAGCCAAGCAGGTACAAATTGAACACGATTCACGAGTGAACGCTGCGACGCAGACAAAAATGAAGCAGCTCGAAAAGTTCATCAATAAAAATCGTGCCAATGCAAACACCGCTGCCCAGGCGCGGAACAAGGCGAAACAGTTAGATCGACTGGAATTAATTGAATTAGAAGGTTCAGAAGCGACCGTCAATATTTGCATTCCCGACGTCGAACCGCGACAAGGGGCGGCGTTAAAATGTAAAGGGGTGAGTATCGGCTACCCGGATCACGTTGTTGCAGAAAACGTCCATTTCGAAATTGATCACGGTTCCCGTACCGCGGTTGTCGGGGATAATGGTCAGGGGAAAACAACGCTGCTTCGGACAATTGTTGGTTCGCTGGACACACTGCAGGGAGAACATCAGTGGGGTTACGGCTGCAAGCTCGGCGTTTATGCACAGCACGTTTATACATCGCTTCCTCCTGACTGGACCGTCAAGCAATATCTGGAAAGTGAAGCAGCAGCCGGGATGACGGTGCAGCAAATTTTGAAAGTGGCAGGCAGTTTTCTGTTTCGCGGACCGTTGATCAAGAAAAAGATCAAGGTGCTCAGTGGGGGCGAACGGGCTCGACTTTGTTTGGCGGGGCTACTGCTTGGTGCATGTAACATTCTGATACTCGATGAACCGGGTAACCATCTCGATGTGGAAACGCTCGATGCACTCGCCGATGCAATGCTGACGTATAAAGGAACCGTCATCTTCACCAGTCATGATCGTCACTTCGTACATCGGATTGCCTCGCAGGTAATCGAAGTAAAAGATGGACACGTCGCCGACTACCCCGGCGATTACGATACTTATTTGTATCGTGTCGAAAAAGAAATTGATGACCACGAAGCCGAGCGCAAAGGAGGCAGCCGCCTTCCTGCTGAAGGGAAGGCTCCGGGCAAACAAACCAAGAGACAAAAAAGAGCAAAAGATCCCAGAAAACAATTAAACAAAGTCGAAAAGAAAATCGGCACGCTGGATAGCCAACGGCAAGAGCTACAAAAAACATTTGTGACATTAACTGATGCAACAAAGGCTCAGGAAATTCACGAACAGATAGAAGCTCTGAAAACAGAAATCGAGCAACTGGAAGAACAATGGCTCGAACTGAACGAACAGGTCGAAGCGGAATGGAGTTGATTTGTTCTGTTTTGTAGGGTCCGCTACCCGCGGACCACGCTGGGGGTTCGGCACTTCCTTTTTGTAGTAGGATGGTGTGCTTGCACCCATCTTCGCGTGCCGTGTTGCGTCAGTAATAAGAAAGAATTGGAACTGCGTTGATCCAGCAATGAATTGATGAAATGGAGGCCGTATTTGATGGGTGCAAGCACGCCATCCTACTTACTGAATTACCCCATAACATTTTGAGGAAACTATGATGAAACGACCGCAGCAGATTATTTCTTTTATCGCCTCTTTTATTGTCGTTGGCATGGGACTGGCTTCCATTGCACGAGCCGCAGAACCGGTAATTGATCGCGATCAAAAACTAGAAACAGTTCGCGAAGACTTTGGCCTGGCGGATGGTCCTGCCTGGGATGGGCAGGGGAGTTTGTTTGTTCCCGATGTGAAAGGCCAATCACTTTATCGATACTGGCCGAAGCAGAATAAATGGGTGAAGTTTTTACCAGATTCGGGGCGAATCAGTGCCTCGTATTATTCAAACGGGAAGCTTTATCTTTCCGATAATGGCAACAGCCGCATCGCTGTACTGAAGGGGAAAGAGGTGAAATCTGTTTTCATGCACGATCCCAAAGCAAAGCCGGCGGCCCGTCCAAATGATTTGGTTGTCGATCATCAGGGCGGCGTCTATTACACACTGACCGGCCCCGGCGAAGTTCGCTACATTGCTGCCAATAAAGATAAATCGAAAGATGCAACATCAATTGTCGTTGGTAAAGTCAAAACCCCGAATGGGATTATTCTTTCGCCAGATGAAAAAACGCTTTATGTTTCTGCTTATGTCCCGAAAGAAATCTGGGCGTTTCCGGTTGAATCTGCAGGGAAACTCGGTCCGGGAAAGCTGTTTGCCATTATGGATGATGGTCCCGAAAAAGGGGCGGACGGAATGAGTATTGACCGGGCAGGTAATGTTTATTGCTGTGGAGCGAAAGACGTCTGGATCTGGAATTCCAAAGGCAAACTTCTCGACAAACTCAGAACACCAACACGCCCCATCAACTGCACCTTCGGCGATGACGATTTACAATCGCTGTACATCACCGGGTTTGGTGGTCTCTATCGACAAAAGATGAACACCTGCGGTTGCACTCCCTGACCTTACATTTTCGATTAAGCTCTTATCAATGAAATGCTGCGTAAAAGTGGCCGGATATTATTTTTAGCCACAGAGGGCACAGAGAACTCAGAGAAATGTATTGAAAGATTCAGAGAAACCCCAACATCAATTATTTAGGTATTGATTATTTTTTTATTCATTTCAACGATTAGAATTATTTTTCTTTTTTCTCTGTGACCTCTGTGTGCTCTGTGGCAAAAACTTATTTGGTTCCGGCTATGCCGGGTTAGGTTAAGCATGCCAACAACAGGACACATCCGCCGACTTTTGAATATCATTGCGATATTGCAATCGGGTCGTTTTATTAACGCGGGAAAACTTGCGGATGAGTGCCAGGTTTCTCGGCGGACGATTTTTCGTGATATCGAAAAGCTGCGACAATCTGGTCTGAGGATTTCATTCGATGAAAAAAAACAGGGCTATCAGTTTGAAGAGAGTTCTTTTCTGCTTCCTGCCGATCTGACAACCGAAGAAGTTCTGGCGTTGATTACGCTTTGTCAGGATATGGCTGATGATCAGAAAGGGTTGCATTATCTGGAACCGGCACGGATCGCAGCTTTCAAGCTCGCCTCTGTCTTACCGCGAAAAATGCGTAAATATATTGGGGATTCCATTGAGCTAAGGCATATCCGAATCGGCCCGACAGCTAATCTGGAAGGGACCGAAGACTGTTACGAATCAATTTCCCGAGCTTTACAGAACCGTCAATGCGTTAAAATACAATACCGTAGTTTTGCAGACCAAGATTTAATTTCCACTCAATTGAATCCGTACTGTTTTTTCTTTTCGCGACGATCCTGGTACGTCATTGGGTATTCGTTGCTGCACGAAGATGTTCGCACCTTTCATTTGAAACGCTTCGAACAAGTTGAGATTTTGTCGGAGAGTAAATACGAAATCCCAGCGGAGTTTTCACTCGACAGTTATCTGGGCAATGCCTGGCACATGATTCGTGAAAAGGATCATCCACACCATGTTGTCATTCGTTTTGCCCCGATGGTTGCTGGCAATGTTGCAGAAATTCAATGGCATAAAACACAGAATATCGAGTTGCAACCAGATGGCAGCATGCTCTTTCATGTCGATGTCGAAGGTTTGAACGAAATTGTCTGGTGGATACTCGGCTACGGCAAACAAGCCGAGGTGCTGGAGCCACCAGAACTTCGGCAAAAAGTTCTGGAGCATGTGCAAGCTCTGGTGCAACAATACCAAAATTAGCTTATCCAAAACCGTCCAGAGATGTCGAAATTGCACAGCTTCATCAATCGCAACGATCTTCCTGAAACAGGCATGATGGCATTGTGTTGTATATATTCTTTGTTTCGTATTTATTTTATTGTTCGGATTGTGTATTCTCTGCTGCACACAGTTTCGAGTTAATCCCGGTACGGTTGGTTTTGGGGACAGTTCTGAAATAACTTCCCTATTTCATTGGATTCAATCTGTAGGGTGCGTCGTGACGCACCTTTTTCACCACACGAACAGACTGGTGCGTCACGACGCACCCTACGATAAACCGGGAACTTATTTTGGGACTATTCCTTAACAGCCGAAACGCCAAGAAGTTAAACGTTAAATAATACAATTTATTTGAGACACATCCAGTAATTTCCAGAGATGTGACAGAGAGGATGCGGGCTATGCCGCCGCGACAACTTTACGATTATTCACAATGCGATTTCGATAACCCAATGTACACGATTGATGATATTCGAAAAATCAATCCACAGCGGCACGAAATGGAGCAATTAACCGGCATCGTTTATGTCGATGAAGAAAACCATGGTTTAATTGGCTTCAAGGATATTACCGAAAACGAATTCTGGTGCACCGGACACATGCCCGGCTTTCCGTTGATGCCGGGAGTCATTCTTTGTGAATGTGCTGCACAGCTCGCGAGTTTTTATTCTCGAAAATACAACTTGCTTGATGGTGAATATCTTGGCTTTGGCGGGATGGAAAAAGTTCGCTTTCGCAAATCGGTCTTCCCTGGATCGCGTCTCATTATCGTCGCCAAAAAGTATCGGCTTCGTAAAGGGAAGCGGGCAGAGTTTGAATTCCAGGGATTTGTGAATGACGATCTGGTCTTTACTGGCAAGATGATCGGCGTCCCAATCAATCGTGCCACGCCGCTGTAAAACAGTTGCGGTCAGAAACCTAAGAAGATTTCTTGGATCGTTTTCGCTTCGGTGGTGAGGAATCTGGCTCGGTCATTTCGCCGGAGAGGACTTTTTCGATGGTGTCCAGAAACAGGTCCATCGCGAACGGTTTACGTAAATAAGCGGCAACGCCCAGCATTTCGGCATAAGCGTTGTGCCGACCTCCTTCGTTGGCGGTGACCATGATCACCTTGGGAGGATTCTCCATCGTTTTCAAAAATTCAAGAACGGGAAATCCGCCCATTTTTGGCATCATCATATCGGTGATGACCAAATCGGGAGAATCTTCTTCGATCGCTTTGCGGCCTTCAATTCCATTACAGCACGCAGTCACATCGTACCCGGAATTTTTCAACACAGCCTGAAGGGTCGTGGAAATTTCGCGATCATCTTCAATTAACACAATACGTTTTGCAGTCATAAATTTATCCGCCAGCATCAGTGTCTCAGGAGGGAAAACAGACTGGTTTTTATCCGTCTGCAGGAGAGTTCTTCATCATTCGGCCTGGAAACCAACTCCACCAGCAGGCCAATCTTGCTCCCTTATAACAAAAAACAGGACTTTGTTACAGTATTATTTTGCGAGCAGATCAATTCTCAACGAAAAGAGAAGTTCGCCCCAACATGGCTTCAGCTAAGCATCTTCTTCCTAACGCCTAATACCTACTACCTAACGCCTATTCCCAAGAACAACGCATAAATCCATGACGTTTGTGTCTGTGGGGCCGGTGATGAGTAGTGAATCGCATTGCTGGAAAAAGTGGTAGGAATCGTGACGCTGAAGATATTCTGAAATATCGAGGTTTAATCGGTTGGCTTTACGTAGAGTTTCGTCATCTGCAAACGCGCCTGCGGCATCGGTCGGACCATCTTCGCCATCGGTTCCCCCGGCCAGTAGTAAAATGTCTGATGGATCATTTTGAGCGATTTCTGTAAGTGCAGCCAAGGCGATTTCCTGATTTCGCCCCCCTTTGCCGGGCTTGGTATGCGGAGCAATGGGTACAACACTTTCTCCGCCGCAGATGACGCAAGCAGGTTTTCCTCCTGCGTTTTGATTTTTGAATTCACGAGTTTTTTTGATCAGTTCAACACCAACTTCTTTGGCAATGCCGGTCTTTTCAGAGCCAAGACTAATGACCTCATAACCAAGTTGAGTCGCCCGCGTGGAAGCCGCCTGCACAGCGATTGCATTGTTTCCAAGAATAATATTATCGACTGTAGTAAGGTTGTCAGAATTGTTTCTGCGAGTTGATTCAGTCCGACTGAGTGTTTGTTTCGCAAAATACTCAGAGACATTTCTGGGGATTTGGTTGGGGATGTATTCTTCCAGGATATTTATCGCTTGATCGTTCTTATTACTGGATTGACTGGATTGAACAGTTGGTCCTGAGGCGATTATTTCGAGGGGGTCGCCAATGACATCGGAAATGATCAAGGTAATCATTCTTTTCGACGCACAGGCGCGAAGTAAACCACCAGCTTTGACCGATGAAAGAGAACTGCGCACGGTGTTTAATTCATCTATCGAAGCACCTGCTTGAGAAAGATTCCGCGTGATGCTGATTTTATCTTCAAGCGAAATCTCTGGCACCGGAGCAGGAAGCAGGGCGCTGCCTCCGCCGGAAATAAGAACCACACATAAATCGTCTGGCTCAAGCGAAGATACTAATTTGATAATTTCTTTCGTTCCCTGAACTGCTTCGTCAGTTGGTTCATTAACACCTGCAGGCCTCGCAGGATGCAGGTGAATTTTTTTCAAGGGGCGAATGCAGTCAGCCGGGATGTTAATCCAGCCTGTTACGTTTTCTTTTAGAAAGGTTTCAGGGAACGCCGCCTCAAAGCCGGCAGCCATTCCTGCCCCTGCCTTTCCTGCTCCCACGACGAGAATACGACCAAGTTCTGAAAACGGAAACTTCTGACCAGAAATTGCCAGCTCTGTTTCTGTGAAAGAAATGGCATCCTGAACCAGTTTTTTGGAATCAACAGCATTCACCCCAGCACGCCAGATTTGCTCAGCATGTTTTCGCTGCTGTTGCCATTCAGGAGAATCCATCGTCTATTTCTTTCTATAGATGTGCTACCGCTTTTACAAGCGGCAAGGCGGCTAGCGGGCTGTTGGCTTTGTGTTGGTTGCTTGAGTTTTTTTTGGTTTTGTTGGCTGGAATCTGGTTTGCCGTTTTGCTGATGGTTTCAGGGACGTCAGTTTTGCTTGCCTTGTCTCTCTGCTGCTTTGTTTTCTG
>JAJRTM010000278.1 GCA_024278285.1 Planctomycetota bacterium | reverse complement strand
TCGCATCTGCTCAGCCAGCCGAACAACCGGATGCCATTCTGAAAGCGGGTCTGCAAGCGAGTTTCCCAGCCAGGTGAATGCGACCAGTACGAGTGGAGCACAAATCAACGATGCGACCAGTTGACGTTTCCCTTTCTTTCGACTTTCAGCCGTTTGAACAGCGGTCGGCGGATGAATTGCCCCGTAAGGACAAACATCTTCGCAAAGCTGACAGTTAATACAGGTATCGGGGGGAATACTCAAACGCCATTTCGAAAAGCATGAAAGAATACGTAAAATCGCACCGTACGGACAAAGGTAACGACAATAAGGCCGACCAACAAACAAGCCGATCAGCAAGATACAACTTCCGAAGATGATCATGTCGGTATTGCCAGCCATCCGGAAGAAAGGAATGAACGGATCGTATCGGCAAATAATAAACGCCGTGCCCGAAGCTGCGAATATGACTGCTGCCCCCAGATAAATGTAAGCCACCAGCCCGAGTGAATGATCCAGCCACCTCGGCACCGTCACCGTGCGAACTGCAATAAGTTCCTGCATCGCCCCCAACGGGCAGACAGCCGCGCAAAAGGTTCGACCAAAAAAAAGCGTGAACACCAGGGGAAGAAAGAAATAGGCAACGACCGTCAACGGAATGACATAGGTCGGGTCAAATATTGCCAGCGAAACATTTTGAGTGGCGCCAATCGAACAAACACACCCCTGCCGCCAGAAACCGAACCACAATAACGACCCGATTGTCAGCATCAACAAATTTCGCCGCGAACGTGAAACCAGCGTGAAATATGAGGCTGCAGAAAGAGCAGCCAACAAAATAGCAATATCCAGAATCGGCCAGATGCTGTCATCAACATCTGGAACGCTGGCGGTCGGAATCGGGTGATCCGAAAATGTCGGCGTCGGGACCAGTTCCGCAACGGCGCTGCTTGCAAAGGCCAGCAATACGACGCTTTGCAATATCAAATGGAAAAAATTATTGGTCGGTTTGAACACGTTTGATTAATTCCTTTGCCGCTTTGTCTTTGCCTTCTTTCGCCTTTTGCTCGATCAACGCCACCGCCACTTTTTTGAGGCGATAAGGCTTTTGCTCCGGCACATTGATAAACGCTTCGGTGGGACACGCCACTGCGATCGCACATTCGTTGCAGTCCACACAACGATCGTGCATGATTTGCAGGTAAAACGACCCATTCATCAAAGCGCATCCCTTGACACATTTTCCACAACCGATGCAGGCGTTTTCGTCAATCGTGTACTCGTAAAAGTTCTGCCCTGCTTTCCCTTCGATATGTGTGCGAATTACCGCATCGGTCGGGCAAAGTTGATTTTCTGCTGCCGTATCCAGGCTTTTGTAATTCGGATCGAAATACCCGGTGCAGATATCGCAATAGCCGCACATATCGAAACATTGCACGCACTTAACAGCGGATTCATCCAGCACGCAATAGGTGGCGCAGTTGCCACACGCTACGCACTGATCAGGATCGATTTGCCAACGCGTCCCTGCCGCGTGGCTTCTGCGTCCCGCGAGAAAACCGATCATCGCCCCACCAACCGTCACCCCGGCAACGCGGATTCCATCGGCAAGAAACTTGCGGCGATCCTGTTGTTTTTCTGGTTCGCTCATCGGTTTTCCTTTCGGTTGGCTTGTCGGGTTTCCTCTGCTTGAGGTAGCTGGCATTGCTCCCAGAGCCAGCAGGCCGGGCAGGTCGAATCGGTGTTGACGCACTCCCCGTTGACTCGTCTTGCAACGAAGACCAAAGAGACGGCACCAATTCCTCCCAGAATCGTCCGGCGTCCCAGGCGAATAAACCATTCTCGACGTGTCGCTGGTTTTTGTTGATCAGACATCATCGGCATCCTTCACAGATTCAGTGAGAGTAAAAACCCGCACGCATTTTTTCTTCGGATCCAACAGCAGCACACGACCATCGGCATCACTCGCAACATCAAAAACAATACCGCCCTGTGCAGAACGAGGATCGCCAATTTCGTACTTCTTAATTCCGAGCTGAGCTGGACCTGCAACAACAGATTCGAAATCACCTTCGTCGCTGTAGATTTTAATTCGCGGAATTCCTTTTTCGGACGTGACAAACTTCCCGCTGGGCAACATCGCAAACTGGCTTGGATTACAGCAACCGAAGAAATTTTTGATTCCGGATCCCGCCTCTCCCCAAAAAGTTTCCAGGCTGCCATCAAAGGAATATGCTTCCATTCGGAGTCGCCCCGGATTGGCAATATAAAGCATCTCTTCTGAATCAACTGCAATATCGAAATACTCACTCGGGACACTGAAGCCCGGCATTTCGCGGTCCGGGTCCGGCATGCCAATTTTCCCGACCAGCTTGCCAGCAAGATCAAACCGGAGTACAAGACGATTACCAGCATCGGCTACGAAAATATCATTTTGAGCAACCGCAATCGATGTCAGGATGGCGTTGGTCTCGAAATGATCCCACGATCCAGCCGGCTTTCCGTCAGCATCAAACAGTTCAACCCGTCGCCCGACCCCAACGTAAATCCGCCCCGCTTGTGCATGCCGATCTCCTGCAACAGCCAGAGACCGGGGAGTCTCGCCGACATCAATAACAACATCCTTGCTGCCATCAGGATGAAAAACATGCACGGCCTGATCACCAGCAACATAAATTTTCCCGCCCGGCCCTGCCGCAATGGCACGAACTTCTTTCATCGCCACGGGAAACTCGGCAACCTGTTCAAATGAAATCAGAGCAGGATCGATTTTGATCAACTCAGTCAAATCGAGAGTGAACGTCTCCGACAGACCACTCCCACCCGTACCCCACGGATTCGTCCGCGCGATCGCATAACACGCCACGCCAACCGCCAGCGCAACCACGGCAGTGATCATCATCCCGCTGGCATCTTTCGATTTCGACATACAAGTAATCCCGACAGAGTATTTTCATCTGTTCATGTTGATGACCGATGATCATTCAACAGTTAAGCTCTTATCAACAAAATGCTGCCAAAAGTTGCAGGATATTTTGAAATAATTGGGTAGCCCATCCGCTTTTAGCGGTTGGGTTGCGTAGCAACAAGACGAATGCGCCATGTGGTCTCCAAGATTATTGGAAGCTCAAATTAAATCTAACTCACATGGCGCATTCATCTTGTGCCTGACGG
>JAJRTM010000277.1 GCA_024278285.1 Planctomycetota bacterium | reverse complement strand
TTCCTGCGAAGATAAAAATTGGTCAGACGCTACAAAGACAAGCTCGCAAACCGGACACCGAAAGAAATCACGCCGATCCGCATAAAAAAACTCCCCCCGCGATTCCCCGCACAACGGGCAGGGGTGATCAATAGAGGGAGCGTTTTTTGAAGCTGAATCGAGATTCATTACGAGAGATTTTTCATCACGTTATCAATCGTGCCTCGCAGTACATTCGCGGAATTTTGGAGGCCCATTTTTTCTTTGGGCCATAGATCGATTTCAACATGATCGAGCACGCCTGCTCGACCAATCACTGTTGGCACTGAAATGCTGACGTTTCGCAATCCGTAGGCTCCGTTTTGCAGCGAAGAAACGGGGAGAATTCGTCGTTGATCGAGCGCAATACTGTGAACCACTTCTGCGATGGAAACGCCAACCGCGAAACCGGCTCCCCCTTTTTTCTTGATCACTTCTGCTCCGCTGCCACGAGTTTTCTTTTCGACTTCTGCAATCACAGACGCATTCACGCCCGGCCATTTATCCAAGGGCAGCCCCGCAATTTGTGCAGCCGACCAGACAGGCACCATGCTGTCGCCATGCTCTCCCAGAATGAGCGTCTGCACCTGTGTCGCAGGAACATTCAATCGATGAGCCATCATTCCACGCAGCCGCGCGGTATCCAAAACAGTTCCCAGACCGATCACCTGAGCAGGCGGCAAGCCGAGTTCATGAATCGCAAGGTATGTCAGCACGTCAACCGGGTTGGAAACGACAAAAACAATCGCGTCTTTCTTCGTGCCAACTTTTTTCAAGTCAGCCAAAATGTTTCGGAATAACGAAACATTACGATTGATTAAATCGAGGCGGCTTTCGTCTGGCTTTCTTCGTAGTCCAGCCGTGATGACAATGACATCTGCATCCGCAGACGCTTCCGGACCGCCTGCTGTTATTACCTGATCAGCGATGAAAGCAGAGCCATGAATTAAATCCAACGCCTGCCCTTCCACCAGATCCTGATTCACATCCACAAGCGCAATTTCACGAACAATCCGTCCCGCCTGCAAAGCAAAAGCTGCGCAAGAACCAACCAGACCGCCGCCACCAATAATACTGACTTTCATAATACGCTCACCTTAATTTGTAGGGTCCGCTGTGCGGACCAGCATTTATAATGGAAGTTTCATAGTCAATCGATGGTCCGCACAGCGGACCCTACGGGTTTGTCAATTACTTTCCAAGGGAAGCCATCACTTGTTCGGTAATCGCTTTGACAAGTTGTTCCATGTCAGGAGTCCCGTTATTCATGCTGCAACTTCCGCCGTTGTTTTCGTAAGAAGGAGCTTGCAGGTATCCAGGATATTCCGGTGCTTTCTCGAACGCCTTTTGTTGTGGTTTGTCTTCTTGGTAGCCTTCACGAAAAGCGCTGTTGCCACACAGATCACAATCTTCATTGTGGAAGCGGGGATCATCAAAACCAAGTTTCTTTTTCAGGTCGATCAGCTCTCTACTTTTTTGTTCGCCCAGATAAGTAACGCCGCCCAGTTGTTTGGAAAGGATTAAAATTCGGCAATACGCATCAAGAATTTCTGTCTTCCAATACGCATCGGTCAAATCTTTGCCGAAGGTGACGGTTCCGTGATTGGTTAGAATGAGCGTGTTGGTTGATTTCAAAAACGGAACAACCGTATTGGCGAATTCGTGACCGCCCGGCGTTTCGTAAGGTGCCATCGGTACTTCGCCCATAAAGACTTCCACTTCAGGAAGCACGCACTGCGGAATCGGTTCCCGCGTCACCGCAAATGCAGTCGCGTGAGGCGGGTGGCAATGCACAACCGCTTTCACATCGGGCCGCTCTTTCATGATCGCCAGATGCAATAACACTTCGCTAGTTCGTTTTCGCTTCCCTGCAATTTGATCTCCATTCATATCAACCGCACAAATATCATCCGGCTGCATGAAGCCTTTGCAGATCATTGTAGGCGAACAGAGCACTTCGTTTTCGCCCACGCGAATCGAAATGTTCCCATCGTTCGCAGCCGCGAAACCTTTGTTGTAGATGCGTCTGCCGATTTCACAAATTTCTTCTTTTAGTTTGCGGTCGTTAATTCCTGAATTCCATTGATTGCTCATGATTGTTCTCCAGCTAAATGGTTAAGTTTGATTTTGTTTGAATGAATGTTTCGGTTTACTGTTGGAGGCCTCTATTCAACATCAATATGATCTAAAATCGCAGCGTTGTAGGCGTCGATCGGTTTCTGTTCGGGATGAAACGGTGCACTCGCTTCCGGTCCTTCCGCAATCGCGATCATCATGCCGTTCCCGCCACCAATTTCATCATAAATAACAATCGGCTCGGCTCGGCCAGCTTGCTTTCCCTGAATCCCTTCCAACGTCAACGGGACCGCAACACGCCAACTTGCTCCCTTGAGCGAAGGATGCGATTGAGACAACGTCACCTTGCCAATAATCTCGCCCACTCTCATTTCATTGTCCTGACTAACCGTAGGGTCCGCTGTGCGGACCATTGTAAATTCAACTTCGCATCTTGGTCCGCACAGCGGACCCTACGAATTAACGTGTTACGATACTTTTCAATATGTTTCGATAATCGGTGAAGCTCAGCCCCTTTCCGGGAAGGCAAACGACGTTTGCGTTAAGCTCTGTCACTTCTGCAAAATCGTGCGAACATCGAACCGCAATCCCTCGAACTTTATCATTTCGATTCACCAGACAAGCCGCCATCGCGATTTTATCTGCAACGATTAAAACGCCCGCTCTTCCCAATCCGATTTCTTCTGCCGCCCGTTTCGCCGCCTGTTCTACCGAAGAAGCCGTTTCGTTCCCCCAGGTAATTTGTGCCTCGCGGGAAACAGAAGCCATGGCTGTATTCAATAAGTCTGAACCCTGCACTGTTATTGCCAGCCAGTCGCCAGCATTGCGTTTTGTCTCATTTTTATTCGCATCGCAGTTCGCTGTAATTCCCGTCGCAATGATCAAACCATGCTCTTTAATGTAATCGCGAGCCGCCGGTGTGATGATCGCTTTTGGTTCCAGTTGAATGACAGCCGCCTGCTTTTTGTTTTCCGCTAACAAGTCCGCCGTAATAACCCGCCCTGCAATTTGTACGCTGGTTTGCGAATCGTTGTTCTGTTTCACAACGTCTGTTTTTTTAGCAAATATCGACGGACCGGCATCGCTGCGTTGAAGATTTTTCAACACAGCTTTCACAATTCGGTCGATATCAATTTCTGCCAGATTCATTTGTTTATTTCGATCAAGTAGGGTCCGCTGTGCGGACCAAATATCACTTTCCAATTACAATAAACTCAAATCTCAAAAACACTCTTTTGTACCGGCGTGGTCCGCACAGCGGACCCTACGGTTTAATCTTCAATTCCCAATACCGCGTATCTTACTGGTGTCGCGGGTGTCTTCATCATTTCTCGAATCGATGCCCCGTCCGTGGTCAGCATCACCATGTCTCCTACTGATGCTCCCAGTTCATCAATGACCAGTTGCGGAAATTCATCTGCGGTTTTTCGATCCGCCATCAACGGTTGCACCAGCAAAAGCCGCCACCCGACCAGGGTATCGTTCTTTACTGTCGCAGTCGCTTTCCCACAAACCTTGGCAAGTTGCATTGAGATATCCTTTACACAATCCGTAAATCATCAACCAGGCAACAGCGTCTCTGGCGGGTGAATGTCATTGGGTTGGTGACCCCTTCGCCGGTTGGTGTTGCGATGCTGAATGAAAGATAACCTTCGCCACCCAAACTCAAACCGGCTGGAGAGGCTCCGTTTTTAATGAACAGTGTTGTATCCATTCGCTTTCCCATAATTGACATGGTTCGCACATTTCGGGAATGGATAATGCTTGTATGCTTGAAGCCGTGTTCGTACTTTTCGCTCAAATCGATCCCGTGCATCGCGTCTCGACAGCGAACGATAGGCACAAAAGGCATCATCTGTTCTTCAGGAACGAACGGATTGTTTTCGTCGGTTTCGCCGAAGATCAACGGGACCGATTCCGCAATGTTCAATCCAATTTGCTGGGCCAATACTGAAGGATGCTGTCCGATCAAATCGCGATTCAAATGCCAATGATCTTCTGCATTTTCAGGTGGCGTAAAAGCTGCCCGTGTCATCTGATCGACTTGCGAAGAATTCAATCGATGCGCCCCGGCTCGATCCATTGCTTCCATAAACTTATCGAAAACAGATTCCACAACGAAGACTTCTTTTTCGCCGATGCAAAGTAAATTGTTATCGAATCCACCCCCAGCGATAATCGAACGAGCCGCGTTATCTAAATCAGCCGTTTCATCGACCATGACAGGTGGGTTTCCCGGACCAGCGACAATCGCTTTTTTCTTACTCGCCAGCGCCGCCCCTGCCACTCCTGGTCCGCCAGTCACACAAAGAATTTTTACACCACGATGTTTGAAAATCGTCTCTGCTGTTTCCAATGTCGGATTGCCAACAATGGTGATGACATTTTCCAGCCCGGTCGCTGCATAAATGGCTCGGTTAAATCTGCGAGTTCCCTCACACGCAATTTTTGCACCACTCGGGTGAGGATTCACGACCATCGTGTTCCCAGCCGCAACCATGTTGATCACATTTCCCGCCAACGTCGGCAGCGAATGTGTCACGGGAGTGATCACGCCGATCACTCCAAACGGTGCATATTCTGTAATCGTCAAACCGTGGTCGCCGCTGACTGCATCGGTTCGCAGCCATTCCGTGCCAGGCACTTTCTGAATGATTTGCAGCTTTTCAATTTTGTGTGCCAGTCGTCCGATACCGGTCTCTTCGTATTCGAGCCGACCAAGTTCTTCCGCCTGGTCATTACAAATTCGTTTGACAATCTCGACAATTTTCGAGCGATCTTCAAGCGTCGCTTCACGCAGTTTTTCATACGATTCATTCGCCGCCGCGATTGCCTGTTCAACACAGTTAAACACGCCCCAGTCACCACTTTGACGCTCCCCGCGAGGAACACCGTTTCCGTTGTTGCCAGTTTTTAACTGCGAGATAACTTCCTGAACAACGCTTCGGATAGCTGCTTCTGTTGTTTGCATCGAATACACCTCACCTGTTTATTTCATTCTGCTGCGACGCCGCAACGAAATGTCTGTTCGTTAATTAAAATCAGCATCCTGCTGTGGGAAATCTGCCAGTTCCTTCTTCTGTTTAACCCAGGCATCAATCCGCCCGGGAGTCGGGAAAAATAAAATCATGGTCATAATCAGCCAGACAACAATCCCCAACGACCACGGATTTCGCTCAGATGGTAACGCAACCAAATTCGCAAACGCAGGCCCTTCCAATAATGCGAGCCTGATAATCATCTGTGTCTGATACGCTGTCGGATACGCCTTCTCTTGCTCCTCAGAAAATTTGCTTAATATCGTTTTAGAAACAATATTGGGAATAATCATCGAAGCCAGAAAACAGACTCCCGCCATCGCCGCCATGATCAGCGAAATTGTCTGCCCTGAAGGTGGTTTCGCAAAGACATCAAACGGAACCATTGCAAAACCTGCAACGACCACACCCATAATCAATGCACCGGCGATAATTGGACAAACCCGCTTTGCCTGTTCAATTGAAACCAACTGAATGTTTTGCTGACTCATGTTCCCTCCGTGGATTTGTCATAAAGAATCGCATCGTGTGCCTGCACCGAATCGACAAT
>JAJRTM010000276.1 GCA_024278285.1 Planctomycetota bacterium | reverse complement strand
TGCTTTCCTGAGGCTCTCCTGATAAATTCCCCTTTCCGAACACAAAAGCCCAGGTGGCGGAATTGGTAGACGCGCTAGGTTGAGGGCCTAGTGGGAAGTTATTCCCGTGGAGGTTCGAGTCCTCTCCTGGGTACTATTATCAAAGGACTTACGACGATTGTCGCAAGTCCTTTTTTTGTTGAAAATTTCCCAATGGTCAAATCAGTCACCAATCAGTCACATCTGTTGAATCGGTTGTGGAATTAAGTTGGCTGTCGGTTGGCTCGTGTTGCTTCTTCGTTGTAAAATTATTGCTGAATCGTCGTTTGTTTTTGTTCCGGAATCTTCCCAGATTCTCTAGCCAGAATAGGAGAACCGGGAAATGGCTTCACTTCAAGAAGAACCGCAGGAGTAAATTTGAGAACAAGTCATGAATAAAACACTCCCCAAAACGAAAAAGAGCTGGGCGGCTCGGTTATTGAATCCGTTTGTGGCGATTCCACTACTGATTCTCTTCTTACTCCTCTGCGCCCCCTTCGCCTACCGCGGCTATAAACTCTCACTGGTCCCCGACCCCGGCGAACCATTCGATGTCGCAGCGTTCATTAAAGCTGCTCAAGTGGATGACGCAGATAACGCCCTGTTCGATTTCCAAAAAGCGATTTCGTTAAGAGGTGCCAGGCCAAATGTTGATGACTGGGATCAAATATTTGAAGAACTACTTTCTGGAAAGGAGCTTTCTCAGGAAACAAAAGACCTCATTAAATTCGTGGAGGCAAACGAACCAGCGTTATTGGTTTTTGAGAAAGGAACACTGAAACCAGAATACTGTGAGGTTCCATTAGATGAACTCGATTATGAATCGCTTCTTCCCGTTACCCAGGAAACTCGGGATTTTGTTCGTTTGATGACTGCCCGTGCGATTCTTGAAACTCGCAAAGGCAACTTCGAAGAAGCAGCCAACTGGTATCTGGCTTGCTTTCGCACAGCCAGGTTGGTTAGGCAGAATGGAACTATTATCCATCATCTCGTTGCTATTGCTGAATATGCAATAGCGGGTGAAGATATGATAAAAGGTATTCAGAATAAGCAATTTCCACGTAAAGTCCTGGAGGAATTACGAGAGGAATTGAGCAAGATTAATGCCACATTTTCTCCAACATCGCAATCTCATAAGACAGAAAGTCTGATGTTTGAGAAGCTTACAAAATCTGATCCCGCAGAGATTAGCCCATTTATTGGAATGGGTTTAGCCGAGGCTGTTCCCTCATCGCTGTTTGGTACCTATCTTTATATCGCGGGAGAACCAGAGCTATCAAACAGGATCATGCGACAATGGCTGGTCAATTTGCTTCCCGAAGTTGACCGCCCCCGTTATCAGCGTTCTCCTTTTATTGCAGGAACTAACTCACTCTTTCTCTATAATCTAAATCCGAAAGCACTCAAAAATAAAAGGCAGTTAAGTCCATTGGAATTAGATGAAGTTTGGATGGAATCGAATTTGTTTAGATTTTTAAGTCCTGCCATGGCTCAGTACATTGATGCTGAGGATCGATTTCAAATTCGAATACAATTACTCATCGCAGTATTGAATTTGGAAATCTACCGCAGAAAGCACGGCTGTTATCCCGCTAAACTGGAAGATGCTTGCCCGGATGGAAAAGTTCCTGTTGATATTTTTGATTCGGCCGGCGCACCACTGCGTTATAAAAAAGAAGCCGATGGTTCCTGCAAAGTCTGGAGTGTCAGTTTCAACGCAATAGACGATGGCGGCACAAGTATGGGATTCGGCAACGATGACACCGATTTTGGTTATCATCTGGGAAAGCAAGAAGAGCCGCAGGAGGAGGGAAGTGATGATGAGTAGAACTGTCAGTTCATTTCGACATCAATCCAGCCAGATAGCCGGCTTTGAATCCTGCGTCGATGTTGACGGCACAGACGTTGGCGGCGCAGCTGTTGAGCATTCCTAGAAGGGCGGTGGCGCCGCCGAAGGAGGTGCCGTAGCCGATGCTGGTCGGGACCGCGATGACCGGGCAACTGACCCAGCCCCCCACAACCGAAGGAAGCGCCCCTTCCATGCCCGCGACAACAATAATCACTTTCGCCTGTTGGAGGGTTTCCACATGTTTGAGCAACCGCTGCGGTCCTGCGACACCAAGATCGAAAAGTAGTTGCGGTTCGTATTCCATCCAGCGCAAAGTCTCAGCCGCTTCTTCTGCAACGGGGCGATCCGTAGAGCCAGCCGTGATGATCAACGGCTGCGAAACTTTCGTTTTTTCTTCAGATGAGTCAGTCATCCATCGCAAAGTCTTTGCTTCCCGGTTGACAATGACCTCTTTCAAATTTGAAGTGACATGTTCAATTTGCTCCGGCGTGACTCGTGTTGCCAACGCATGATCGCCGTTAGCGTGAAGCTCTGAAAATGCCCTGAGAATCATTTCCGGAGGTTTCCCGGGCGCGTAAATCGCTTCAGAAAACCCACAGCGATTTTTACGATCTAAATCAAGACAAAGATCATCCACAGGCATCGGTTTATCTTTATTGTCTTGATTCATAAATGTTCTCTAACCCGGCGTAGCCGGAACCAAACAGATGTCAGGCGAGCCGGGGCAGTTAGGGCTTGTTGATTTATTAAACAAAATGTCGTGTTCAGTATGTTTTCACTGTTTTGAAACAGGCCTTTTCAGACGTTTCGTTACATTAAACCATGTTCAAAGCTAACTTAAAGCGAATAACGCGACTTCGGAAATAAT
>JAJRTM010000275.1 GCA_024278285.1 Planctomycetota bacterium | reverse complement strand
CAAGCCGCTGTTCGTGAAATTTCCATTTACTGGATCGACCAACTAACCGGCAAAAAACTCGGCTACCGTCCACTCTCCTCACTAAAAACTCGCGAACAGGGAGCAACAACCTGGGAAAGACATTTGAACAAAGTTGGTGCCCTGTTGCCCCCAAAGGAATGACAGTTTGATGAATCATCACCTTGAGGTCAAAAAACGCCAGGCCACTCTCGTTCTCCTATTTGCCCCATTGTAACTGTTTGGATCTCACGAAATCTCAGGAATACTGTTTCCGTCACGATAATTGCCGATATACTGGGTGGCGGGGTGTCGTCACGAAATGACGTCTCCTGCAAATTAATAGTTACCATTTAGATAGATAAATAAATCAAGAGACGGCGATGCCATTAAAGACAGCGGATATTGAAGAACCGAGCCTCGATTTGACACCGATGATCGACATCGTTTTTTTGTTGGTCATTTTCTTCATGGTCGGGACAAAATTTTCTGATGCGGAACGGCAGTTTCAAATTAAACTGCCGACCGTTTCCGATGCGCTTCCACTTTCGGAATTGCCCGATGAAATTATCGTCAGCGTGGCTGAATCAGGAGAACTGTTTCTGGGCGAAAAGTTGATCACTCTGAAGGATCTGGAACAGGAATTGATCATTGCTCACAAACGATATAAGGAACAGGCGGTTGTTGTGCGCGGCGATGCGCAAGGGGCTTATCAGAATGTGATGAACGTGCTCGCGATTTGTCACCGCATTGGTATTACCAATTTGTCTTTAGCGAATCGCCTGGCGGGTGAGGAGAAGTCGTGAATACCGCCACAACAGAATTTTACCGCCGACTTGCCGAGTTTTTTAACGTTTCTCAGCAAACCGCAGAGCAATGGGTCTGGGGTGGCCTGGTCCTCGGTTTTCTGTTTGCCTCGGTGCATCTGGTAACGATGTTGATTACAAGTTGGGGAGACCACCACGCTTCTTCAAAATCGTTGCTCTTTTCGTTAATGCTTCATCTTTCTTCCGGGGCAGGCGTCATTATTCTGGCGCCTGAGTTGATTCGAGAGCAGGTCGTCAAAGATTTAGAACCGATCCGCATTCACGATGTTATTATCGCAGGCGAGCGACAAACCCGCATCGACAAAGCAGGCAATACGCCGATTTGGGAATCGATCCCGCTGGATCAAAAAAAAGAAATGACGCGTCAGCAACGTGAAGAATTTCAAACAGAACCTTCACAAGCTCCGGAAAGAGAACTTGAAAAACCGGTCGAATTAACGCCCGAGATTCCAACCAAAAGTCTTCCTCTGCCAGATAAAAATGAATCACCCGAACTGGCAATGATGAAACGAGACACCAATAAACCTTCAGAGATGGCAGAGATTCCCGAGTTAGAAAATCCAGAACTTCCGTCGATGCAGCCCGATCCATCGCAGGGGACAGACAAAAAGAATCCAACTCGAAAACGAAGCCAAATGCCTCGCAGTCAGGTTCTCACCGAAAAAATTCGCCGCCCCAATGCGGGGGGAATTGATCGGGTAAGCCCAGAAGTGGTTGAGCAGAAGATGTTGCAATCTCTCGATTTTGAACGTGGGCCAACTCCCGAACTTCCGAATCGTGGTATCGTTTCCGATATGATTAACCGCCGGGAAGCCCCGGTGCCCGTCACTGCAGATAATTTAATTACAGGCGAAGATGTTCACAAAGGAGAAGGGGCTTCGCAGCCGAATCAATCGAATGCACGCGCGATGGTTCGCTCGCGAAGAACACCGCGAGCTTTAACCGATGTACCGAAGTTGAATCGCACGGTTGGAACTACTCCCGGAAAAATTACCGGAAGTTCACCAACGGTGATGGTCCCAACTTCGCCCAGTATGAATGAAATTCCCCTGCTAGCGGATCTACCAACACCTAATTTCGATGCGGTCAAACGCGGAGTCTCCGCCAAGGTTCCTGCAACATATCGTTTGCGAGATTTGGCGCGACGTAAAGATATCGCCCGCATGCGAGGTGGTACCGATGCTTCCGAAGAAGCGGTCGAAAAAGCACTCGCCTGGCTTGCCTCAACACAAGAGGAAGCTGGATATTGGGATGCCGATAAACATGGTTCGGGAAAAATTGGTATCGATGAAGATGGCATCGATCGCCTCAAAGCTGGCGTCAATGGCGATGCAGGCGTGACCGCGCTGACGGTGCTCGCATTTTTGGGAGCCGGTTACACTCCCGATGAAGGGAAGTATGCCAAAACCGTCGGCAAGGCGATTAACTGGCTCATCTCACAACAGCGAGAAGACGGCTACCTGGGCGGCGATGCAACAAAGTATGCGGGGATGTACTGCCACGGAATGGCGAGCTATGCACTCGCCGAAGCATACGGCATGCAGAACGACAAAACGGTGGAGGATCAATTAACCGTCGCAGTCGTTAAAGCGATTCAGTTTACCGTTGCGATGCAAAACAAAGAAGATGGCGGCTGGCGTTATCTGCCGAAGTGGTCGGGCGATATGAGCATGTTCGGCTGGCAGATGATGGCTCTCAAAAGTGCAGAAATTGCAGGCATCGCCGTCCCCGAATCAGCCAAGGAATTAATGGTCAAGTTTCTGGTTGATCGCTCTTTAGGAAAGAACAAAGGGCTGGCTGCGTATCACCCGGAATTCGGTTCTGAAATTACCGTTTCGATGACCGCAGAAGCTCTGTTCTGCAAACAGATGCTTGGCATATCCCGCGAAAGCCCGGCCAGTCTTGAAGCAACACAGTTTATGCTCTCCGAAGATAACCTGCCTCGCATGTCCGATCCAAACCTGTATTACTGGTACTACGGCACGCTGGCGATGTATCAGTTTGGCGGAAAAGAGTGGGAACAATGGAACGGATTGTTGCGGGAACTGCTGGTGGAAGATCAGGTCAAAAAAGGAGACCTCGCTGGTTCTTGGAATCCCGCTGGTCCCTGGGGAGGCTACGGCGGACGAGTTTATTCCACCGCGCTCGCAACTCTCTCCCTCGAAGTCTACTACCGCTTTCTGCCTTTGTACCGCATGGGAGATGAGTAGGAAGTTAAGCAATTTCCTAACCCAGCGTAGATAGAAGAGTTCTTCTGAATTGAGTAAGCGCCAGGTGAATGACTCGTAAGACGGCTCTCCAAATCCGTCTGTGAAGACGCCCTGCAAAGTAGACGTTTTTTTTGAAAACCGTCTTACGGATCACTCGAACAATTACTGTCGTATCTCTGAGCCGTAGGATGGTGTGCTTGCACCCATCAAATGCGGTCTCCATGTCATTAATTTAACACCGGTGAATTCATCGTCGGGTCATCACTGTTCCAACTTTTTTCTGTTAGGGAACGCAATCCGGCACGCGAAGATGGGTGCAAGCACGCCATCCTACGAAAAACGAACACAGATGTGACAATTATTGTTTGGTCAATGTTTATTCGAGCCTCACCTGTTTTAGAACGCAATGTGGGAAACTCTTTGCGCCTCCGCGTGATTATTTTTTTGACATTATTGTATTTCTGTCGTCCTGTTTCTTGCGTCATTGCTGATAAACAGATGAAGTACAGCAAAGGAATGAGAAGTCACTGAATAGTTACGATTCAATAACACTGGATGTTACAATAGAATCACGTCTATTCTGTTTGAAGAGATCAGATAAATTTCAAAACCGGTTCATAGATTGTTGTATCGATGGTTTCAGACAGTATTACTTTGCAGGTAAGAATACCGTTGCTGTTTGCGATATTTCTTGCTGTTGTTTTTAATCAATTATCTGTCGGGCAATGCGTTGGGCAGTCGCGAAATAATAGATTGCTGGCGACCTCTGCTGAAACAATAATTGGTGAGTACAAATCGAAAAACTTTATTCTTCGCACAGACTTACAACAGGAAGAAGCCAAGGAATTATTGACTCGACTTGAAACGATGCTGGGGTTAATTTCACGATACTGGGGGAGGAAAAATCCTCGCGTGATCGAAATGTTCGTCGTGAAAGATTTGGCAAACTGGCCGGCAGGTTTGTTGCATCCACAGGGAAGAGCCAGCATTGCCAGTGGTGGCGGGTTGACGATGACGCAAAGAAGAAGCCAGGGGCAACGCTGGGAATCGAAAGCGGTTGTGTACGCGGTTGCCAACCGGGGAACGCCGCAACATGAAGCCGTTCATGCTTACTGCTCCCATGCGTTCGGAAGCACCGGTCCAACCTGGTACAGCGAAGGGATGGCGGAAATCGGCCAATATTGGAAAGACATTAACGATAAATCGGTGCAATGTTCTCCTGAAGTTTTGAGGTATCTGAAAAACAGTCAGCCGAAACCGTTGAAGGATGTTGTTGACCTTGCTCAATTTACAGGCGATTCCTGGCAAAATTATGCCTGGCGATGGTCGATTTGTCATTTGCTCGGCTTCAATGAAAATTATACACAACGTTTCAAACCGCTCGGCATGGCATTAATGGCAGGGCAGCGTAACGTTTCCTTCTGGACTGTTTATGGCACGATGTCAAAAGAAATTGAATTTGAATATCTCCTTTTTTTGAAAAAGATGGAGATCGGTTACCGGGTCGATTTATGCACCTGGGATTGGAAAACCAAGTTCAAACATATCAGCGGCAGACGGACCGCGATTTCTAAAATAAAAGCGAACCGTGGCTGGCAGGCTACTCGTCTGATTGTCGAGTCGGGCGAGCAGTACCAGTTCGAAACAACAGGAACATGGACTATTGAAGATGAGGGAAAAGAATTGACTGCACAGGGCGATGCGGAATCACGCGGAAAATTAGTTGGGGTTCTGTTTCACGATTACAAATTATCCGAACCGTTCGACTTGGGAACTTATGGAACCTACACTGCTTCTGGTGATGGGAAATTGTATGTACGATGCAAAGACGATTGGGCAAACCTGGCTGACAACAAAGGGACGCTCACTCTTAAAATGAAACGCTCCCCATAAATCTTATTCGCAAAATCACGAATACAAGTAAGGATTTAATAACATGAATATCCTCCGACTTAGCTTGCTACTTATGGCGGCATTGACCACCAATCTTTTCTCTTCCATCAATACAAAGGCGCAATGCCCGGAAGGTTTTACGCCTTTATTTAACGGGAAAGACCTAACTGGCTGGAGAGGCTTGGTTGGGGATCCAAAATCGCGAGCAGCAATGTCACCCGAAGAAATAGCCAAAGCCCAGGTTGAAGCCGATTCTCGCATGAAGGCTCACTGGAAGGTGAGCGAAAATGCAATCGAATTTGATGGAAGCAAAGGAGATAACTGCAAGAATAATCTTTGCACGGCAAAAGAATATGGCGATTTTGAATTATACATCGATTGGAAAATAAAGAAGGCCGGAGACAGCGGCATTTATTTGCGTGGCTGTCCACAGGTGCAAATCTGGGATACAACGTATGAACCGTACAAACGAATGGAAAACTTCAAAGGCTCGGGCGGCCTTTACAACAACAAAAAGAATCCGCGACAGGCGCTGGTTCATGCAGATAATAAAATCAATTCCTGGAACACATTTTACATTCGTCTGGTCGGGGAAAAAGTGCTCGTCAAACTGAATGGCAAAGTGGTTGTCGATAACGTTTCGATGGAAAATTTCTGGGAACGAGATAAACCTCTTTATCGTCTCGGTTCAATTGAACTACAAAATCATAGCAGTCCAATCCACTTCAAAAATATTTACATTCGAGAAATCCCCGCAGAAGAAGCGAACCAGATTTTAGATAAAATGAATTCTGAAGGGTATGTATCGCTGTTCAATGGAAAAGATTTTACCGGATGGAAAGGGCCGATTGATCAGTACGAAATTAAAGAGGGGAGCATCGTTTGCAAACAGGGAAAAGGGGGGCATATCTACACAGAAAAAGAATATGCCAACTTTGTCGCAAAAGTGGAGTTCAAACTTCCCCCAGCAGGGAACAATGGGCTCGCGATTCGCTACCCCGGCACAGGAAACGCACACAAGGCAGGCATGACAGAAATTCAAATTCTCGATTCCGAACACCCCAAGTACGCCAAGTTGCACCCGACACAATATCATGGTTCTGTCTACGGTTTAATCCCCGCTCATCGAGGTTATTTGCGACCGGTCGGAGAATGGAATTTTCAAACCGTGACAGTTATCGGCTCGGAAATTAAAGTCGAACTAAACGGCTTCACCATTCTCGATGCGGATGTGAGCCAAGTAAAGAAAGCGAAAGATGGCGAAGTTTATCCCAGCAGTAAACGGAAAAAAGGCCATTTCGGTTTCGCAGGACATAACGATCCAGTTCCCTTTCGCAATATCGCGATCAAGGAACTCCCCTGAACCGCGAATCAACTCAGCACGGCTGGTCTGTTCTGACCGCCGTAACCAAAAACTGTTTTTCTAAAATTTGCGAGCCGTTCGTAAAATTTTACTGTTAGAAATACGAAAACTTCACACGCAGAGGTCGGATGGCGTGCTTGCACCCATCTTCGCGTGCCGAGTTGTGTCCAAAGAGACAAAAAAGTCGAAACTGTTTTTTACAATTGCTTCAACGGCATCAGCCCGTTGAAGTGGAAATCGTATTTGATGGGTGCAAGCACGCCATCCTACAACGAATCTAAAATTAAGGAGTTGATCGAATTATACATTTGGTTGCGGCTATTCGCTGCGAAGTGTTTGTAGAACCGGGGTGCGGATTGCTTCGGTGACTGCCAGTAAAGCGGCGAGCATGCCGGTAATGAACACGCCCAGTAACAGCGATGCTCCGCTGCCCCAGGGAACATCGGCTCCCCGGCTCAGGATTTGAGGCGTCATCGCGATCAAGGCGCAGATGGTGCCAATTGATAAGCCCAACAGAAGCAGCCACGCATTTTCTGCAAGCACCATCACCGCAATCATCATTTTACTGAAGCCGATCGCGCGCATTAAAGCGAGTTCAGAACGACGCTCCAACACATTTCGCAGCATCACGGTCCCCAACCCGAATGTACCGAGCAGTAAGCCGAGTCCTCCCAATGCCTGAAAGGTGGAAAGATATGTGTTTTGCACCGCGAGATAATTTTCAAGCCGCTCGCCAATCGGTTCGATATCGAAACCGAGCGTTACCAATCGTGTTTCCAAAATCTGTGATATTTTTTTGTTCTGAGCAAGATTACATTCAATCAGAAAGTAATTGTAACCGGAAATATCGGGAAACAGTTCCTGAAAATTCTTCTGTGACATCAATAAAACTCCCTGAAAGACGGAACCGCCTAGCGAACCGACGACTTCCAGTTTTTCCAATCGATGCAATTCTTCGGGAAGATCGATCTTATCACCAATCGCTTTATGCAGCGAATACTGGAGCGAATCCATATCCCCCATGACCGGAATATGCCCAGCTTCAGTTTTTTCACGAAGTAATTCCCAGGGATTATCGCCGGGGGTATCTGCGAAAAGAAAACCGCCCCGCTCGATCATTTCATCAGGAACGCCCAAAATCGTGGGGAGTCTTGTCTGGTACAAATTCAAACAGCTCGCATCTTCCCCCGGTCGAACACGGAAAGAAATCATTTTGATCTCGCTAAGCAATTTCCGAATCGGGGCATCATCACTGGCGTTCAAACCAAGTTTTTTCTGACCTTGTTCGGTTGTCAAATCATACAACAATGGACGAGCCGATTCCGCAACGAGAGAGAAGCCGCCGTTGCCTGAATGAAAGTCGGGAAGTTTCTGAGTCGGATTCTGTCTGCCAGCCGCAACCGCGATCACGACAAAAGTCGCAAACGAAACCAGTGCGACTGTCACCCCGGATCGTTGACGGTTGCGGTTCGTGTTGCGAATCCCCATCACAAAACTGGCGGAGACGCCACGCCCTCGCAACTCTCCCAGTTTTGTCAGTCGCAGCAGCACCGTGTATAACGTCAGTATTCCTGCCAGCGAGGAAATCCCCGCCACAAAGAAGCTGACAATTCGCCAGTTGAAACCGCCAAAGGCTTCGCTGGCAGGGATGATTTTCAGAATCACCCCGAGCATCGAAAGTAGCGCAATCGCCAGCAACGTGCTGCCTGTCCAGAGACGTCCGCGTGTGATTCTCTGTTGCACTTGTTCTGTTCGATGAACCGTCATCACGCCACGCAGGCGATCTTTCGGGCTGATCTTCAACATTGCTCGCACACCAAGCCACATTCCCGGAACTGCAACCACCAAGGAAATAATCGCACCGATGGCCAGGCTGCTTGGTTTGATATCAACAAGCAGAAATTTTGAACCAATCGCACCGATCCACCAGGTTTTCAATCCGTAGATCATCACACTGCCATACAGTGCTGCCAAAAACAGTCCGATGACGGTTCCCAGAATGGCAACCAACAATCCTTCTGCAAGAAGAAGCTGTTGAATTTTCCGCGACGAAAAACCGACCGCGGAAAAGAGGCCGATCTGTTTTACTCGCGTTTCAATTCCCAGACGAAACAAAAGCGTAATCAATACCGCTGCCGCTGCGATGACAAAAAAACTGAACGCGATAAACAATACCGTGAAATCCATCGTTCCCTGTGCCGCCTGCAAGCCTTGATATTTTACCGGCAAGATCGTCAACCCAAGCCGACTGATCGAAATATCTTCCAGAAACTGCTTGCGAAATAGATCTTCTGTTTGTTCTGATTTCTGCCCTTGTTTTTTTGCGATCCTGACTGAAGTCGTATCACCATATCGGCTTTGCCACAACTGACGAGCTTGCTCCAAATTCAAAAACAGTTTCGGGGTTGCCCTGTATTCCAACCAGTATTCTTCGTCTCGAAGAGTGATACGCGACATCTCCATCGCGAACGGTTGATCCCAGTCTGCAAATGTTTTTGCATCGGTAATTCCTTCCACGAAAGGGGTTAATCCGGAATCACCAGCCGGGGTTCCTTTCATTTTCAGGATCGCTTTGACACGAAATTTCTTCTCCAGTTCAGGCAGATCGCCTCGCGAACCGACCACGTGATATTTAATCACAATTTCATCCCCGACGGCTGTCCCCAGATCCTTGGCAAGCCATTCGTTGATCGCGACTTCTCCTTTTTGAAGTTGCTTGACGGGTTGGTTTTGAACATCCACAAAAGGACCGAACGGCGGTTTTGTGGTCAAATTCAGCCCGGCTGCAATGCCGTACATCGAATACTTTTTTGAATTGTTCGCGTTACTGATTTCATTCACCAGATAAACCAGCACCGGCGAAGCATCTGTTTCAATTTGCTTTGCTGTTTGTTCTGCCAGTTGCGAAACCGTTTTTTCCAGAATCATTCGCTCCGATTCGAGCGAGAAGTAATTACGCTGGGGCGATTCAATGAAACGCAAATACAAATCATCCAAATCGATTAACTGATTCAGAATCTCATTCGGGCGGGCTGTTAATCCCTGAAAAAAGTCTGAGTCTCGATCTGTTGCATACGGTTCAGAAATCAACAGCGAATTCACACGAGCCGGCTTGGCAAGACGATTTCTTCGTGAGGCAGGCTGTTCGTTGAGTCCAAGTTCCGTTTGCAAGCGGTCAAGATTGACATACGCATTGAGTGGCAGTTGTTGATTCGGCTGCAACGAAAATCGGCCAAGTGTCGTCTTCGATTCTTCAATACGCGAAACCGTTAACGGAATTTCAATCGTCAATTCATCCAGATCACGCTTGCCGAGTAAAGATTCCTGCGGGATGGCCGAAGGAACTTTCACAAACAGGCTAAGCTTATCCCCCACGGCAACCGCTAACTGCATCGCAACACGCTCATTCAAAACGACCTCGTCTTTGCCGGGGAGTGTTTTTTCGTCTCCTCGAAGCAGCCTCCAAAGTCGCTGATCACAGCCGATTAAATTGACGCGCCCTGCGATCGATATTCTTCCCGCCGCTTGCTCTGCTTCGTTTTCCTTCGCATCTCTTTCATATTGAAGTGTCCCAGTGAGAAGAATTGCGGGGGCGACAATCGTTTTACGGGTTGCTTTTGTCTCCCCGGCTTCCGGCAGAATCGGCCCTTTTTTCTCGAATTGTGCCGCCAGTTCTTCACGAAAGAATCGACTGCCTGTCAGGGCATAATCGACCTGAGCAAGCCGAACCAGCGTCATCTGCCGCAAACTGTACCGAACAGAATCGCCAACAACCAACGCGCCTGCAATGACTGCGGTTCCAATCGCAACGCCGAGCATGACTGCCAGATTCGTCTGCCAGAAATAGACAAGGGTTCGAAGAATCAGGGACGTCCGTTTCATGATTTTGCCGTCGTTTGTAAGGCGTTTGATGCCGCGATAAGTTTTCCGTCTTCCAAAACAAGATGACGCGGGAAGCGATCCGCCAGTTCAACCGAATGTGTCACGCATAACAACATCGTATTCTGCTCGCGAGAAAGTTCGAGCAGTAAATCGCCTATCACTTTTGCGGTCGCAGGATCGAGATTACCGGTCGGCTCGTCCGCCAAAATCAATTCCGGCTTGTTGATGAGCGCCCGACAAACGGCTACCCGTTGTCTTTCTCCGCCGGAAAGTTGCGCGGGAAGCGACTTCAATCGATCTTGCAACCCCACGCGAGTCAACAACTTTTCTGCCAGTTGTTCTGTTTCGGTCGTCACCCCTTCTCCTGCTATCGCGGGCAGAAGCACATTTTCAACAACGCTCAACTGAGGCAGCAAATCGTGATCTTGAAACACGAAACCGATATGGCGATTTCGAAATTGCGTCTGCTCTTTCTCGCTCAGTGCCAGAATATCTGTTCCCAGCAGATGCACTTCTCCTGCATCGGGGCGGTCCAGCGAACTGATCAAATAAAGCAGCGTACTTTTCCCCGATCCGGAAGGCCCGGTAATACAAACCGCTTCTCCTGGTTGAATTTCGAGTTCAAGTTCCCGCAAAATTGAAACGGCGGCACCAGCCGATTCGTAATTCTTGAACAACCGACGAACCTGCACGCCTTGCGGTTCAGCACTCTGTGATTTTTCCGTCATAATTTTAGTCTTAAAAATATTCTGAATAATACGGGGAAATATACTCCTGCTAAGGATTGCTCAAACAATAACTGTTGTATCTTTGATCTGTAGGATGGCGTGCTTGCACCCATCAAATACGGTCTCCATTTCAGCAGTCTGACGCCGGTGAATCAATGGCTGAATGATAACAGATTGTAACTGTTCAGCCCAACCGTAGGGTCCGCTATTGCGGACCACGATGGGAAGTGGATCCCCCTATTTCATGCGGTGGTCCGCAATAGCGGACCCTACAGACAACCTTTAATTTCTGCTGATTCGATTTGATTCGTAGCTCAAAACAATTCTTTTGAAATACCCGCCCCCATTTGCGCAGTATTTTATTGATCGTGTACTAAACGGTATGATTCATTGAAGGTAACTATTCAGCGGATCGGGTAGCACAGACAATCCCGTTCAGGGTTGTCTGTGTTGCGAAGCAACCCGAGGAATTTATTTTCAGGCAACGCTTTTTTGATTCTCAACCCTTTCACTCAATGCCTCGGGTGCCTGACGGCACTCAGACAATCCTGAACAGATTGTCTGAGCTACCCGGTCTGACAAAAAAACTAATTCGCGAAAATTCACGTTTATTCGCGGTTCAATACCTTCCCAAAAAGCAAACCGGTTTACGCAGTCGCCTTCGGCTTGCCGTTAAACAATTTTTCTCTTCTTTAGTGTTTTTCGTTTCTTTCGTGGTTCAAATCTTTGTTTGGTTGCGGCTATGCCGCGCTGGGTTCATCCGTGGCTGTAAAATGTATCAGCCATTATAAAGTAAGAAGAACCTGCAAATAAGTCTTCAAATAGATTCCATCACAGTGCAGAAACGAAACGTAAGAAAATTCATCGTTCAGAATTCGCCCACGACCTGTCCATCTTGCGGTTTGAGCAAGTGTTCGAGAACGAGCTTATCCAAGCTGTAACTCATCATGCGAACGCTGCCATCCCCTAAAGCGAATTGCACTCCTCCGGCATCAACAGGGGCTCCCCAGTTTCCTCCGCCACAAGCAATACCTGTTGTTGTAGATGGACCTTCCTGATACGGTCGCGACACATTAACCAACTCGAGTAAGTCAGAAGAATCTGGATAAAGTTCCAGGCCACATCGGGCTGTTCCTCCCGAACCACCCACGACGATCGGCTCATCCCAATACCAGCTTCCCGCTGACATCGCATGCAGGTCGATCGCTTTTTCTCCAACAATAATCGTATTGGAAGAGCCATCGGTCAGATCGCGAAAACGTAAAACTTTTCCCCAACGATTCCCCCAAGCTGGTAAAATTACCTGATCATTAGCCGCGTAATCTGTTTTAGCCCAGCCTCCCCAGCCGCCATCGGTATAATTCCAACCCGGATAAACAGGATCGGTGACTGGTACATTGATAGGGGTTGGATCACGACGACCAGGAATGACCAGTGTTGAAACCGGAAGAGCGCCTTGCAGCGTGATCGCTTGCTCAAAAGCATTCCCCTGTTCTAAATACGGAAGCAAGGAAAATATATAAGAGCCTGGTTGCTCTTTTCCGGGCTTGGTCGGATCTCCAATCCCCCAGGGCCAGCACGTTCCCCAACCGGCACCTTCAGTGCAGATTTTTGGGTTCGGAAGATTGGGCAGAAAGTTGGCATCATGATCCGCTTCGCTCGCCCAGTTCCCGCCACCATTATTCGGAAAGTGACCAAAGACTTCATGATGATTTTGCATCGCCAGGCCAATTTGTTTCAAATTGTTACGCGACTGCGTCCGCCGGGCAGCGGCTCTAGCTTGCTGAACCGCTGGTAAAAGCAGCGCAACCAGTATTCCAATAATGGCAATCACGACAAGAAGTTCAATGAGTGTAAAACCGTTTCTGCTGGAAAATCGCGAAAGATAACGACTTGGAAACAAATCCAATCCCTTGGATGCGTTCATAAAATGGCTCCCGTTGTTGCTGCCTGTTATTCATGGAAAACATGCCTGCACTCAGCAAATATCTTGATCAATGCAGGCACACGATTAATTAGACGAGCGAGATTGCAATTGCTTACAAACAATATCGAAATTATTTCAAATAAATGGTTCTTCATACTTTATAATAGCTGAAACATTTTACAGCCACGGATGAACACGGATTTTCACGGATCAATTCTCCTGAAGATGCAAGGACGATACTCAGGGACAGAAGAAAAGAACTAAAAATGATCCTCTCTTCTTGTCATCTTTGCGAGAAAATTTTGTCAAATAAATAGACGAAACTTTAATAGAAAAAGAGGAATGAATTGGCAGCAAGACGCAATGAAAAAAGAGAATTTTTAACTTCCATCTGGCATGAAAATGATTCTGATGTATGAATGACCTTTTTTTGATCTGTGTTTGATCCGTGTGAATCCGTGGCTCTTTTTTCTTTTAGCCACTAAAATGTGGGAAGAACCAAATAAATGAAAGCATCCAAAAAAAGTCTGTTTATCGCATGTTTCACGTTTGGGAAGGATCGTCACGATCCTGGATAATTTTTTGCAGGCGTATTTTTGTCTCAGTCGATAAGCCAATTTTCGTTGGTGATTCCTGCTCGGGCAAGCGGGCAAATAGCTGCGTTGCGCGACGCAGAAAAAGCATTTGGCGTTTGAACCGCCGGCATTGACTGCACATCATTAAATGCAGGCGAACCACCATTCTTTTTCGCAACGATAATCGATCATCAAGAGATTCATTGATCGCAGTTGCTGCGTGTTTGCAAGAGAAGATGTTCATTTCGCATGTTCCCCCTCAAACCAATTGATATCCAGACATTTCCAGAGTCGAAGTCTGGCACGGTGGATCATCACCCAAAGATTTTCTTGAGAGATCTGCAACACCTTACAAATCTCTTTCGCAGGCTGATCATCCAATTCTCGAAGACGAAATGTCTCTGCCATTTGCTTGGGGATTTTGCCTAAACAGGTATGAAACAGACTCCAGAATTCCTCGTTTTCGAGCGACAATTCAGGACGGCTTCCCCAATTTCGAGGAGGGCTTTTCCACCGTTCTCGTTCATCAAACAAAGAGTCCGCCCACGAATCATTTCGCTCGTTTTGAGATAATTTGCATCGTTTCTTTTGCTGACGAATATAATCGATCAGTTTGCGTTTCAAAATCGCAACAAGCCATGTTCTTTCAGTCGAGTGCCCCTGAAAAGTATCAACCGAACGCAAAGCAGACAGCAGTGTTTCCTGCACCAGATCCTCGGCTACATCCACTTTACCGATGCGGCTCATCGCAAAACGAAACAGAAGATCGCCATGCTCTTCGACCCATTGTTCAGGATCAATATGTAATGCCAGTTTTTGTTGCTCCACTCGCCGTCCCTCAACCCTCATCAGGTTTGATTCCCAAATCGTTTCCGTACTCTTAGAACCGCATTCCATTAAGCAAAGGCTATTTGACAGGAAAATATCTTCGATCAAACCGTATCAAACCTTCCTTGAAAATCAAACCTTCTGCCCCTCTTCCAACTTGCATCAAAACAGCCAATCTGCAGACCGCAGGCGTGATGATAGATTAATCCTTTGAATCAATCTGTTAAGAGCTTCACACAGTGGCCCAATTTTCCTGTCGGTATATACAGGCACATTACTTGCTGGA
Source organism: Planctomycetota bacterium (assembly GCA_024278285.1). GTDB lineage: Bacteria > Planctomycetota > Planctomycetia > Planctomycetales > Planctomycetaceae > Rubinisphaera. The sequence goes on along the minus strand of JAJRTM010000275.1, from coordinate 1,402 downwards.
TAAAAAGCAAAGCAGGTGGTCATTCGGACGCTACACTTTTCATCTAACTTGCCACTCACCGCCCGGCGTTACATTTTCTGGCTGTTGTTTACACCGGGGCCAACGTACTATAATGAACAGCGGGACATGTGAAATATAAGTGTGAATTGAGGGTGTTTCCCTTGGGGGTTTATAAGCCGATACCTCTAAATGTCAATTTCCCTGCACGATGTGCATAGTTTTAAGAAATTTGATATTGGTCTCGGCCATCAGAATGTACCAGTCGTGCTGGACTATTAGATTTAACGAATCATGCAGAACGAACATTCTATCACAAACCTGATTGAACGACTTCAGTCAGGCGAACAGGGTACCATCCAGCAGGAATTGTGGAATCGGTATTATGTGCGTCTGGTCCAGGTGGCTCGTAATAAATTAGTAGGATCACCGAAGCAGGCAGAGGATGAAGATGACGCTGTCCTGAATGCTTTTCACTCTTTTTTTTACAGAATCCAGCAAGGTCAGTTTCCTGATGTTCGTGATCGTTCCAGTCTCTGGCCGTTGCTTGTCACGATTACGATTCGTAAAGCGATCCATCAACGGCGGCGAGCAGCGGCGGAAAAGCGAAGATCGGCTCCGTTGAGTGAAAAAGCTTCTAATTGGTTATTGGAAGAACTTCGTGATTGCAATCCGACTCCAGAAATTTCAGTTATGGCTGAAGAAGAAGTTCGTAAGATGCTTGATGCTCTTGACAAAGACTCGCATCGGCAGGTTGCTGAAATGAAACTTTTAGGTTTCACTAATCGTGAGATCAGTGAGAAACTGGGAGTCATCGAAAGGACCGTCGAACGCCGCCTGGCGTTAATTCGTAATTGTTGGAGCGAATACGGAGACGCAATTGCATGAAGTACCAAGACGAACTTCTAATTGATGAACTGTGCGATCAATTTGAAACGGAATTATCGAACGGTCACCGTCCCTGTATTGAAGATTTTATCGAGAACGTCGGCGATCATTTGCAGAAGCCGCTGTTGCAATATTTGATTCCGCTGGAAATTGTCTATCGACTCAAACTGGATCAGTCAGTTGAAGCACACACCTACAATAAATTCGGCTTGGAAGTGGTACAACTTGCCGAGCAGGTACTTTACGAGCATCGGTATGCTTGCAAAACCGTTTCAATGAAAACCGAAACGGTTGCAGAAACTGTCGATGAAGTTCGCGTTGGTGGGCGGATTCGATATCGGTTGCTCAATCAACTGGGAAGTGGTGGATTTGGCGTCGTGTGGCTAGCCGAACAGCTCGAGCCGTTTCGGCGACGCGTTGCGCTCAAGCTGATGAATAGAACGCCGGTCAATCTGAATGACGATGACGAACAATATAAAATGATGCTGGCTCGTTTTGACAGCGAACGCCAGGCGTT
>JAJRTM010000274.1 GCA_024278285.1 Planctomycetota bacterium | reverse complement strand
TTTTGATCCTGAAAAATATACCTCCGATCTTGAGGATGAAGTGATACGGCTCTTCACGCAGTCGGCAGAACTTGCTTTCCTAAACGGCAAGCTCCAACTTGGAATTGAAGTACAGGGCATCGACGAGCTTGGTGAGATTGGGGAAAAGCTGGTCTCCTTCTCGCTTGCCGATTTCTCAGAAGTGCTTTTTATTGATCATAACCGAACTGCCATTGACCGTTTTTCGCCCTCTGCAATCGCTCAATTTCCAAGGCTGCGAAGCCTTGTTGATTAACGTGTAGCCCACCACGATTAGCGGTGGAGTTGCGTAGCAACAAGCGAGGCAGGGTGCGATGTGCACACCAAATGTGACTCTCAACTTATTGCGGAAGTAGCCATTGTAGCATTCTGTACTCTGCATTCGTGGCTCGCACAGCGGACCCTACGGTGCTGGATGAGTCAGATTTTATCGCAAACCTCCGCCGAAACCATCTGTTTCCAGAGCTTATTTGTCCTCTTGACCTGTTTTCCACTTCCCTGATAGTATCCCCGCGATGTTTCCTGTGGGGGGAAACGCTGACTATCCGTGGTTGCAAAGCCCCGGTTGTAAGAAAAAGGGATGGGGTATGATGGGAGCGAATAATAAGATCTGTAGAACGAGCCGCCTGGCAGGTGCAATCTGCGCCCTGTTGTGCCTTGGCTGTCAACCAATCGTTCGGCCAATGCCACAACCAATGCCCCGGCCAGTGCCACAACCGATTGGCTATCCCTTACCTCAGCCGATTGGGCAGACGGGCAGTAACCCACACCCAGTTGGTCAACCAATCAGTTACCCTCAACCGGTTGGGCAGCCAACCCCGCAGCCGTCAGGTTCGGGGCTATTTTTCATCTCAGGTACCGCAGAGCAACAATCCACGGTCAAAACAGCACTTTCGCGCTGTACTTTCCCGTTCGAACGTTTGAAACCGGGACTGCGAAGGTCGGGGCTTAGCTCGATCAAAATCTCATGGCAACCGATGGGCAAGGGAACATTGGGCTGGGCATCAAATGGTGGTGAAGTCGGAATCAATAACACCATCAGCGGCTTGCAGGCACAGCGTACTACTATTCTGGAATTAGGACATTCGGTAGATTTTTTCTACATGACACCAGAAATGCGCAAAGCCGTCGTCAAACTATGGCATCCAGATAAACCCGATAACCATCAATGGTTTGATTCAGCTCAATACTGGGACCGAAATGGCGAAGCATTTAGTACCTTGTTTTTATGGGCATTTGCAGATGAAGAAATGTGGTTCGATGCGGGCTATTCACATAAACCATCTAAAGAACTAGCCATTAAACTGAGGAAGATCATGCTTCCTGAATCTGCTCCTTAATGACCGTAGGCGACTCCCGGTGTTTTCTTGTTAAGCGTTGGCGAAAGTTTCAGTAACCGCTGAGATTCTTTCAAAAGAAACTTCGCCTTGGTGAATGGTTCGGGGCCAACATCATGCCAGCGGATTCGGCCTTTGGCATCAATTAAGAAAGTGCCATGCAGGGCCTGGTTTTCGAAGTTATCGACACATCGATATTGCTCAAACACGCTGAGCTTCCCATCTGTCAGCACCGGGAACTCAATTGTTTTTTCTTCCGTGTAGGCAGAGAGGGCGTCTTTAAGGGAGTCGAGATCGTCGGAGCCGATCGCGACAATTTCGATTCCTGCCTGATTAAATTCTTTCGTCATCGGCGAAAAAACATCCAGTTGTTCCACACAATGTAAACAGCCAAAACCGAGATAGAAAATGACGATTACCGGTTTGCCCTGGTAGTCAGAAAGGGAAACGTTCTTTCCAAGCGAATCCTGCAACTCCCATGCCGGAGCTGGAGAAGTGTGCCAAGTCAGCGGACCGAGTGATTTCAACGGCGGGCGTATTCCAGAATCTTCCCGATGTTTGTATTCTCGTAACCAGTTTTCTTTGTATCCAAATTCATTTGCTAACGGTGCCATTTCTTTGAAGATGGAAAGATCGGTATCGATCAAAGCAGAGATTTCCCGCATTTGCTCGAATGCTTTTTTCGATTCGGCTGGCTTGTTCAAATCGTGTAATATCTTAGCATAAAATGCGAGGGGATAAACTTCGTTGCGAGCAGAATCGACTGCTTTCTTGGCGAGCTTCTCTGCTTCTTCTTTTTCGCCAGCACGAAAGTGAGCGCGAGCCATGACTGTTTTGGGGAGTGCGCCCGCTTTCTTATAAAGTTCCAATGCCTCTTGATGATTCCCCAATGCTGTTTCTCGATGAGCTTTTACATGAGCAACAGATTTCCCAAGCAGTTTAACCAGCGACTTGGTTTCTCTTTTCTTCTTCTCTGCTTCCTTGCGTGCTTTCTCGGCTGCTTTCTTTTCCTCTTCTGTTTGAGCCTTTTTCTCTGGCTGTTTGGTCGGCTGCTTCGGCTGCTTACTCTCTTTCTTTTCGGATGTTTCTTTTTTGCTGGGAGCTGCTTTCTTCTCTTTTTTTTGCTCAGGCTTCTGTTCTGGAATCAAGGCTTTGTTCTTTGCCAGCAGGTTTTCAAGAGCCTTCAACTCTGCTTCGCCCTCTTTCTGTTTGCCGGTTGCGAATTTTGCAATCGCCAGGTACCGCGATTTGCGAAGGTGTGCAGCCTGATCATCATCGACCGCTAAATAGGGTGTTGGTGCCAGTTCGAGTAGCTCATCCCAAAGTTCGAATTGAATCAGTACATCGAGCAGGCGTGTTCTGCCGCGAACGACTGCACTTGATTTATTCGTGGGGGAATTATGGCGTGGATGCCGGGGGAGTTCGACCAGATTTTGAGCAATCGCGAGGGCATCGCGGATGCGACCTACCTTAATCAAATTCCGCGTGAACCATTCCTGATTATGTGTGTAATTATGAATTTCGGTTGGCAGCACGCGATCATGCACCATGTGAAAATGATCGACTCTGCTGGATGCTTCCTGTTGCCAGCAGGCGTCTTCGTAACGTTTAACACGCGAGAAAATATGCCCACTCATGTGCCACATGTGCGCAATCGAAGGAGCAGCCTGCCCACAAAGAGCAGCCGATTTCAATGCACGCTTCGGCTTGTTCGTATCCCATAAATGAATGCGGTAATGGTGAGCGGGGTGCATCGGGTTGATCGCGAAAACCTGGCCAAGTAGCGCATCAATCGCTTCGCGGCTGGTGACGCCAATCGCTTTGCCCGATTTATTCCAGAACAGATGCAGTGCCAAAAGAGCCTTCGGCTCGGCATCGTCAGGAAATTCATGAACGATCTCTTCTAACGCAACAATAAACGCCTGCCAGCGAGCTTTTTCATTATTGTATTTTTTGTGATGCGCATTGTGTAACGCCTGGATCCATTTTTGTTCGTATCGATTCGCTTTATTTTTGAGTTCGTGAGCCTTGGCGATAAAATCTTTAGCCCGCTTCGGGTTACTTTCATTCGCCATCGCCATCCCCCAATAAGCGATCGCACATTCTGGTTCGATCGCAGCAGCCTGACGAAAAGAACGCTCCGCTTCAAAAAACCAGAAACCGTGTAATTGCCCTAGTCCTTGATCAATAAACTTCTGCACCTGCGGATTCTTGGAACTGCTCGCAAAATGGACATTCGAAGTGCCCCCCATCAAGTAAGCACTTTGACGCGGGCCGGTATCAAACGAATGCCCGTGAAAAGAATGCCCCGCCAAGACTTCTTTTTTTTCCTCTGCCTGAATTGCAGATGAGGAAACGCAAAAGAGGATAATGAATGTCGAATAAAGTGACGCAGTTGATCGGGATAGCATCATTATCAATTCTTTCGCGGGGAAGCAGCGGAGCAGTGAGCAGCGCAGTCATCCTATCAGGAAAGGCTATGATAATTCAAATTCAATCGCAACAAGAATTGCAAACTACTGTAAACAGAATGAACACCAGCTTGATCCGCTCAAATCATGTCGAGCTTATTGTGGCTTCGCTTTGGGGCGCGTCTGCATTTGGTGCAGATGCCGAATACTTCGAGACGGTGACCGTCCATGAAGAAGCCGTGAGTTTGAGCGACGGCTTCGAGGATCAATTTAATTTCGTCATTCTGGAACTCTTCCAGCTCGCCACATTTTTTGCAGATCATGTGATCGTGCTGCGGATAGCCGTAATCATGTTCCCAGATTTCCTTGCCGTTCGGGCGAGCGACTTTGCGAATCAATCCGGCTTCTTCCATCGAAACCAATGTGCGATAAACCGTTGAACGACTGACTCGCTTTTTCCCTTTTTCCTGCAAGCGGAAGGTGAGTTCATCGGCGTCGAAATGCTCGTGATCATCGAACACTTCATCGACAACAATTTCGCGTTCGGAGGTCAGCCTCTGCTTTCGTGTCGCCAGGTATTCCCGAAATTTTTCTTTCGGACTTGCGGAAACAGTAACGGACCCCAGATCATTCACCAGAACACCATGCTTTTAGTAGTAACGTAGGATGCGTTGCAACGCACCAATTACCAAGTTCAGAAAAGGTAAAGTAAAGGTGCGTCACGACGCACCCTACAAATGACTTGCCGGGTTACGACCCAGCCTGCGTTTATTTCATTACATTAAATCTTCTTCGTGGCTGGCTTGTTGCAGAAACTTCATGAAGGCCAATTCCATTTTTTCTTCGGTATCGTA
>JAJRTM010000273.1 GCA_024278285.1 Planctomycetota bacterium | reverse complement strand
GATGAATCGGGCTATTGGCGGATGAACGACGATGTGGCGTTGGTCATTCCTGAAATCAATCCACAAGATGCGTTGAATGCGAAGGGAATCATCGCCAGCCCGAACTGTTCGACCACACAAATGGTCGTTGCGATGAAACCGCTTTACGATATCTCTCCGATTCGCCGGGTGATCGTCAGCACTTATCAGGCAACCAGCGGTGCCGGGGTACAGGGGGATGAAGATCTTGTGCAGGGAAGCAAAGCCCGTCTGGACAATAAAGAATACGAATACAAAGTCTTTCAGCATCCGATTGCGTTCAATGCGATTCCACAAATCGGCAGCGAAAAGTACGAAGGCTACACCAGCGAAGAAATGAAAATGGTCTACGAAACCCGCAAGATTCTGGGTGACGATTCGATCCAAATCAATCCGACTTGCGTGCGTATTCCCGTCTGGAATTGTCATAGCGAATCGATTACCGTCGAAACCGAATCACCCATTTCTCCCGAACAAGCAAGAGAAGCATTCGCCGCGTTTCCGGGAATTCAGGTGCTGGATAACTTGAACGAATCGGTTTACCCGATGCCTTCCAACTGCGACGGCTCCAACGATGTTTTTGTCGGCAGAATCCGCAAAGACATTTCGCACCCGAACGGTTTGAGTTTCTGGTGTGTCAGCGATAACCTGCGCAAGGGAGCCGCAACCAACGCCGTGCAAATTGCGGAATTACTTGCCGAGCAGCAAAACCTGGCCTCCGTTTGAATTGTGCCTGCGAGCTGGAGATTTTATGCAACAACACGTGATTAAATCGTTTGGATTTCTGAAAACGCTTGCGATTGGCGGATTGGTGTTTTTGCTCCCCTTAATTGTTGTCGGTGCTTTGATTGGTCAAGTTGTTCCCATTGTGATGTCGGTTGCGACGACAATTTGGAATTACCTTCCAGAAGGAATGCATAATACGAAGGGAGTTGTGCTGGCGGTTTCCCTGGCGATTGCATTTGTTATCTTCCTCTGTTTTGCAGCCGGGCTATTTGCTCGTCGTTCGTTTGGTCGTAAAATATCGAAGTTCATTGAAAAGAATGTTCTCCTGTTTTTTCCGCGGTATGCCATTGTACGGGAACAGATGGCTGGAAGTATTGGAGGCGATGCTGCGAAGCCAACATTAAAACCCGTGCGATTAACGTTCGATCAGACATCACGAATTGCTTTTGAAGTTGAAAGAACGCCGCAGGGGCAAGTCACCATCTACCTTCCCGGCTCCCCCGATCCCTGGGTCGGTTCAGTAATATTCGTGGCAATGGACCGTGTTGAATTGCTTGACATCGAATTTTCAGATGCGATCGCAACATTCGAACAACTCGGACGCGGCTCAGCAAGCCTGTTGCCAGAACATAGAGTTGAATGAAGGAAATCATCACGCAGCTTCTGGCAAGATGACACGAAAAGTGCTCCCTTCTCCCAGGGAACTTTCTACTTCAATTGTTCCGCCATGAGCCTGGACAATATGCTTGACGATAGAAAGTCCCAATCCGGTTCCTCCCGATTGACGAGAGCGAACTTTATCGACTTGATAAAATCGTTCAAAGATCCGCTGTTGATATTTTTGCCCAATACCAATTCCGGTATCCGACACTTCTAACACGGTATGATGCTCCCGCTTAAAAAGGGAAACTTTGATGTGCCCCCCCTGTTGAGAATACTTCAATGCGTTATCGATCAGGTTATCTACAACTTCGCTGATCTCCTGCTTATTCCCAAGTATTTTTACGACATGGTCAGGCAGAGCAAATTCCATGTCCACGTTTTTTTTCTTGCCCAACGGAGAAAGCAAAGCTTCCGCAGAGCGAACGCAGTCTCGCATATCGAAAGGGATGTGCTTAATCTCATCGTTTTTTGATTCAATACGAGATAGCGTCAGTAAATCATTGATAATGGAAGAAAGTCGCAGGGACTGATTTCGTACACGATTCAGAAATTCGTTTTGCATTTCAGAAGAGAGAGTCTCATCATCAATCAATGTTTCAACGATCATCCGAATGGCGGTCACTGGTGTTTTCAGTTCATGCGAGGCATTGGCAACAAAATCTCGTCGAATCGCTTCCAGTTGATAAAGTTTTGTCACATCGTACAAAACCACAACAGCCCCAACCAGATTCCCATTTCCATCGCGCAATGCGGAAGCTCGCATTTCAATGTGTCGTTTGGTTGAGGCAATTTTCAGTTCGATCTTTCGTTGAAAATCAGTCTGTTTCGCAATGGCATCTTCAAGGATATCACTCAGTTCGCGAATTTGCACCACTTCCCCAATTGGTCTTTCCAATGTATTCTGCGGCGTGACTTGCAAAAGTTTTCCTGCTGCTTCATTCATGTGCAAAATACGCTCCTCTCGATTGACAGCGATCACTCCTTCGACCATTCCGCTCAGGATAACAGAGAGTTTATTGCGATCCGTTGTTAACATTTCCATACGAGATTGGCTGTAGGCAATGAGCTGATTAAACGCTTTTGCCAAAACACCCAGTTCATCGTTGCGTAATACGGAAAGTTTTTCAGATGGCGCCCCCTGGGCTGCATTTTTGACAACACTGGTTATCACAATTAACGGTTTGACAATGTGATGCGATAACATTAATCCAAGAATCAAAGCAGCAACTGTCGCCACCGTTGTACTCATGAAAATAATCCAGCGCAGTTCGCTTAACCGCTTGTCAATCACTGTCAGCGGAAGCGATGTACGAACATAACCAATTAATTGTGAGTCGTTAACGACAGAACTCGCCAGGTACATTCGGTAGCTGTTGGTTGTGCGACTGAACCGAGTGGCTGTACCTGTTCCTTTAGACTTTGCGGTAAGAATTTCAGGGCGATGGGCATGGTTATCCATCACGTGAGGATCTTTATCAGAATCTGCGATCACCGTTCCATCCGCTCGAATGACTGTCAGACGCGTTCCAATTTCACGACCTGCCAACAATATTCGCTTTTGTAAATTTGCATCCCTGGCCTTGTTTTCAAGCAGCGAAGAAAAGGCGACTTCCTTCAGCAAGAAAGCATTCGCATACAGCGATTTTTCAATACTTGCCAGCGCATTACGCTCGACATTTCGAGCAATCAGACTTCCCATTCCGAAAGAGGAAAGGATGATTAAAACCGAAAGGGCAGCGTACAGTTTCCAAAGAAGCGAAGAATGGAAAATAGAAGGGGGACCAGAGGTGATCGCCGGTTCGTTTTGTGCTGGATTATTCAACATCACCTCGAAAACGATATCCAACGCCGCGCACTGTTTCAATCATACTACGAAAGGTTCCCATTTTTTTTCGTAGCGACTGAATATGCACATCGATATTTCTCTCAAAAACAAAAGCATCTTCGCCGATGACGCTACTCAACAAATGGCTGCGGGAAAAAACACGCCCTGAGTGAGTTGCCAGAAAATGGAGCAATTTGAATTCAGTCGCCGTAAAAACAACCGGTTGGTCAGAAATTAAAACTTCGTGACGATCAACATCAATCACCAAATTCTTAAAAACAAGTCGGTCCCTGCCTGCCTGATTATCTCTGGTTTCCCCACGCCTTAAAACCGCTTTAATTCTCGCCAACAACTCTTTCGGGCTGAATGGTTTTGAGAGATAATCGTCTGCGCCCAGTCCCAGGCCTAACACGATATCACTTTCTTCCCCTTTGGCAGTAACCATAATAATGGGAATCTGCGAAGTCGCTTCATCTTTTTTCAGAACTTTGCAGACTTCCAGCCCATCCAGTTTGGGAATCATTAAATCGAGCAAAATTAAATCGGGCAATGTATCACGAATCAGTTGAATCGCTTTTTCGCCATCCAGAACTGTTTCAACTTCATAACCATCTCGATTCAGATTATGTGCAATCAACTCTCGTATATCGGTTTCGTCTTCAACAACGACTATTTTTTGCTTCATCATATTGCTCTATTCAAAATATGCCTTAAGAGAGATGAATGAGTTCGCTTTCGTATAAACTCCAGCAATTTAGCCATCAATTATTAGGATAGTGTTAAGGGAATCTCTATTCATTCAAAAGGAGCACAGACATTCGGAGTCTGTCTCGTTTGAGCATGCATTTTTCTTAAGGCAGATAATCGGGTAGCTCAGACAATCCCGTTCAGGGTTGTCTGAGTTGCATAGCAACCCGAGGAATTAATTTCCATGCGCCGATTCGTGCTACTAACATTAAAAGTTTACGAACGGTACGCAAACTTTTTTTGGGAAAAACATAACTTCTATGAGGTATACAGGTTAAGTGTCGATCCTATTTTTCATGGCTTTCATCATTTCTTTACCACTAAGGCACGAAGCCACCAAGAAAAAAGAAAAAATTGATTCGCGTTAATGGGCGTTTATTCGCGGTTCGGCACCTTCCAAT
>JAJRTM010000272.1 GCA_024278285.1 Planctomycetota bacterium | reverse complement strand
TGCGATGATCGCTATTTCAAATGGTTTCCATTTGGTTTTGGTGGTTCAAACAGGTCATCCGGGCTAAGGAGAAGACGACTATGGTGAGGATTATTTCTGGCGAACAGCAGTTGAAAAACTTCTTTGCGGGTTTACTTGAAAACACTTTCCATGCAGAAATGGGGATTGCAGATCCACTTCTGGTTGATTACCTCACCAATCTGCTGCTGCGATTCCTTCATAGCGAGACCATCTTCAAACTTCGAGACCTTGAAGGGCATCGGCTTGAAGAAGTAGCCGGGATGTTGATTGAAGCTGAACTGTCACTCCCCAGGCCACGCCGGGAAATTCACAGACATATTGGCGATTTCACTCTGTTTTGGTCCGGTGTTTATCCGGAAGCATTGAAACATTTGAAAGCCCTCGATCGCAAAGACTTTCTTATCAACTATCGCGAACAGGGAAAACGTTCTTATTACATCGCGAGCACTTACGAGCAAGAGCCTTACGAAGAAGAAGCGCCGACGCTACGAAAGATTAGTGATTTATTTGATCTTTGTACCAAGGGGCTGCATTCTGTCCGCCAAGAATGGGAAATGAAATTCTGCGCGTAAACATTACTGAAGCAATAACTGTTGCGTCCAATAGATTTCAGGCAATGACAGATAATTCGTTTAACGGCAAGCCGAAGGCGACTGCGTAAATGGGCTGGACAATCAAGGCTTGCTGCTCAACGAAAAAACACCAATCATCTCAGGTATCATGCCTGGTGAAGACCGCTTCGATTCTTCCCTGCGATATCGTACATTGAAATTATGGCACACTTGTTTAACGACAGTTAGAGCGTAATTATGGCACACTTGAGCCAAGCAGACCTGTTTACGCAGTCGCCTTCGGCTTGCCGTTAAACGATTGCGATATTCTTGAGCTTGTGCAATATCGATTCACCAGCATGAGACTGATGCGGCGTTAGATTTAAAAAAGTGGAAACCGTATTTGATGGGTGCAAGCACGCCATCCTACGGTTAAAAAGTACAACAGTAACTGTTTGTGCCCCGCCAGTTATTGATATCGCCAGAACGATGGGAAGAACAGGACGAGTACGGCGAACAGTTCGAGCCTGCCCAGCAGCATCAGTAACGTAAGTAGCAATTTCCCTTGCTGGGAGAATTCGGAAAAGTTGGAAGCAGGACCGAGTACGCCTAACCCCGGACCGATGTTGTTGAGCGTTGCTGCGACCGCGGAGGCACAATCGAGTAATTTTTCTGCTTCGGTATGCGTTTGGCTCATCGCCCATTGAGTATCCGGTTCAATCACATTTAACGTCATCCAACTGGAAATGAAGATGAACAGGATCAGACTGAAATAAACAACGACATCGTGCCGAAGAGAATCAGGAAGATTTTCGCCGCCCAGTCGTAATGAACGAACAACTTTGGGTCGAAAGGCGCGCTCCACTTCCATGACCATCACTTTGAAAAAGAGAATGAAACGAACGACCTTGATACCACCCCCGGTTGATCCTGCACAGCCACCCACGAACATCAGCAACAACAGCAACCCCTTGGCAAATTCTCCCCATTGACTAAAATCTTCACTGCCAAATCCGGTTGTTGTCATAATAGAAACAGAAATAAAACTGGCGTGCCGCAGCGCATCTCCTACAGAGTGATAAACGCCCTTAAATAACAAATTTCCGGTTAAAATTACAGTTGCCAATAGCAGGATCGAAATATAAACCTTCCATTCAGGGTCTTTCACCAGAATGGTAATGCGGCGATACCAGCGTTCTTTTCGCAGCGAAGGTTGCCCACTCATCATTAAATAAAAGAGGGAAAAGTTCGTTCCCGCGATCAGCATGAACAGGGTAATGGTCACTTCGATTGAAACAGAATTGAAATGTCCGATGCTTTCGTTATAGGTGCTGAAACCGCCCGTTGCCATCGTGCCAAAGGCGTGACAAAGTGCATCAAAGATTGACATCCCCAAAAACAAAAACAGCATGATGAGGACAAAACTAAGACCGACATAAATTTTCCACATGATCATCGCCGCTTCCCGAACCCGCGGCTTGACCGTATCGTTCAACGGTCCCGGAACTTCTCTTTGCATCAACGCTTTGCCGCCGCCGCCCAGGTGTCCCAGAAGAGCAACAAACAGCACGATAATTCCCATCCCGCCCAGCCAATGAGTAAAACATCGCCAAAACATGATGCACTTGGGGATCATTTTCGGATCTTCAAGTTCACTCAATACCGAAGCTCCGGTTGTGGTGAAGCCGGAAATCGATTCAAAGAGAGCATCGATAATCGTCATCGGAATATCCGGCGTTCGCATCGTTCCCGAAAACAGAAAGGGAAGTGCGCCCAGAATCCCAGCCAAAAGCCAGCCCAGCCCGACGATTGCCAAGGCTTCTTTATGCAAAATCGTCCCTTCCGATTTTCTCCCCAACCAGGAAAGAGTACCTCCCACAGTAAGGCTGATCGCCATCGCTGCGAGAATGCCTTGAAACCCTTTGGTTTCAAACTGCGTTGCGACCCCAAGCGCAGGAAAAGCCCAGGGCAGCGATAACGCCATCGTGCCGCCGACCAGCAGCGAAAGCATCCCCAACAATTTGAACAACAAGTGCCAATTCATCGATTGATCATTCAAAATGAATAAAACAGCAACCGTCTCTGCACCGCAGTTTGGTCTGGGAGTGGTCCCAGCCAGGCTGGTTTATTCTGGTAGCCGTAACCAAATTCAAACCGTTTTGAGTTTTTCGCAACACGCAAAGAACTTGATTGTGAGTAATCTAAATTTGAAAAGCAGTTTGACGTGATACCGCTCAAGTTGCAATCATGTGGCCCCAGAAGGCCTGTATTTGATCGATTAGAGGCTGTCCAAGACTGTTCAGAATTGGAATCTCGCGTATACTGTAACGTCATCAATTGTAGAACTATTCTCAATAATTTCTCAAGGAATATACCGAATGCTGGAAAGGCGGGAGTTGTTTCCCCATGTGATCGAGATGAATCATCAGGCGCGCAGGCGATTTGGCTGCTCTGTCTATTTAATTCACTGCGGTACAGATTGGGCGTTGATTGATATCGGCTACGAAGATACCGCAGAGGAAATTGTCGAAATGATTCGGCAGATGGATTTCCCGCTGGCTGGTTGCAAATATCTGATCGCGTCCCATGCCGACGTTGATCATATTCAGGGATTTGAAAAGGGACATCGTTTACTGCCTGAATCAATCATCTGTGGTCACCCCGATGCGGCCCGCCTGTTGAAAAATCGGGATCGCTTGATGACTTACGCTGAAATTCCCGCACAAGGTATTTCGATTCATTTACCAGAAATTACGATCAGCCATACTGTTTCAGAAGGGGACCGTCTGAAAATCGGTACTCTGGAACTGGAAACCTGGCACACGCCGGGGCATACCATCGGGCAACTTTCCTTTCGATTGGGCAACCTTCTTTTTTGTGGCGATAATCTTTTTCGTGATGGCTGTGTCGGAAATATCGATGCTCATCACGGTTCGGATATTCCTGATTTTATTCAATCGTTATCGCGCATCCGAGACAGCGATGTCGAATGGTTACTTCCTTCACACGGGCCTGTCTTCCGTAAAGACGCCGGGATGATACAGAAGACGATTGATCGCCTGGAAAGTTACCAACACATGGCCGACTTTGGCACCTGCGCCGTCGATTGGCCATTGCTTGATCAGTGGGAACAGGAGTTAGTTGACGGGATTGAT
>JAJRTM010000271.1 GCA_024278285.1 Planctomycetota bacterium | reverse complement strand
CCCTGATAAGCCTCTTCCCAGCCAGCGACAATCCGGCGGGCGATATCTTCGAGCAGTGTTAAGCCGCGAAGATTACGCATTCTCGCTTCCGCTTTTTTTCGATACATCGGCCGTGGCACATGATCGCCCGCCGCGCCTGCCCAACCTAATACGCAAAGGTCTTTGCCATGTTTTTTTTGCAGACTCTGTCGAACCTCATGCCAGAAATCAGCATTAACTTTACTTCCTCCCTCAACAGCTTGGGAAGGACAGCCGACGTTGATCGCGGTCGCAATCAATTCCTTTTTTGCATTCCAGAAAAACAGGACTTCCACGCCATGATCTTCGTACCCTTCGATGCCTCGAAAATTATCCGTATTCGTGTGACCATACATCTGGGCGTGTCCATCCGCATAAACAGCCCGGCGATTTTGAGCGACCATTGCGTAACCCAATCCCCAGCCGGCGCTGCCCGCTTCTCTTGATTCCCAAGCCTTCACAATCGCATCTGCAATTTGTTTCGAAGCAAACTCGACATACTCTTTCGGTTGGATAATTCCTTCTTTGGGCAACAAATAACGTCCTTCAATCATCGTCGGCGCGGTGTGAGTATGTGTTGCATTGAGGATGACTTTGTTGACATCAATTTCATTCGTGAGTTTCTTCAAACGCTCACGAACGGCTTCATGAATCCCGCCGCGGATGCAAACCAGATCGCACGAAACAAGAATCGCCTGATCAAGTGATCGATCTCCTTCTCGTGATTCCAGAACCAGCACCGTTGCAGTTACTTCACTTTCCACTTCTTTAGAAATGCGTGTATGCATTTGCCCTGTAAGAGAAACCGGCATCTTCGGCGTGATGCTGACACTTGCACCACCGATATAAAGCTCAGCCGCGATACACTCAGAACCCGCAAAGGCCAATAGTGCAATAGCAAGAATTGCAAGACGAATTCCTGCAGTTGAGACAAAACTTGACGAGGACAAATTCATTCGATTGAATCTCATGGTTATTATTTTTCCTTTGTTGGAATCGCTTGGCTCCAGCCGGCTTTCAGTTGATCCGTAAGTTGCTTCACCAGTTCGGCGTTTTCGGGATCATTGGCGATATTGATATTTTCCTGCGGATCTGATTTGTGGTCGTAAAGTTCGATGCCGCCCAATTTGTTTTTTTGGGTCCATTGCGTGAAACGGTATTGGCTCGTTCGGATGGAGCGTCCCATATATCCCTTATTTGGAATCTGGCTGAACGTAGCAGTTTTCCATGATAAATCCGGCTGGTCAAGCAGGACGGCAAAACTTGTTCCTTCAAGATGCTCGGGCGAAGGAAGATTTGCGAGTTTGCATAACGTCGGATAGATATCGACAAATTCCACCAGGGCATCTGTTTTACAACCGGCTGCTTTCATACGGGGATCAACGACAATAAGCGGTGCCCGGGTTGAAAGCTCGAAGTTGGTTGCTTTCCCCCAGATGTGATTTTCCCCCAGGTGCCAACCATGATCGCCCCACAAGACGATGATCGTTTTATCGCGAAGACCAAGACGGTCGAGTTCATCAAGAACGCGACCAATTTGAGCATCAAGATAACTGACACAGGCAGCGTAGCCGCGCGTCAACTCGCGGGTCAGTTCTCCGGAAGGATTTCCTTTATTGGGAAAGTCTGTATAAGTTCGCGGGTGCCCCCAATTGGTCGGAGAAAAACGAGTGGCATTTTTGGGAGCAAACAAATTGGAAGCAATTTTAACTTTTTCCGGCGGGTACATATCCCAGTATTTTTTTGGTGCAATAAATGGAAGATGAGGCTTGAGAAAACCGAGAGCAAGAAAGAATGGTTTATCTTTGTTCTCGCGCAAAGCTTTTATGCCACGAATTGCAATTTGACCATCCTGAAGGACATCATCATCGATATCGGGGGCTTCATGAGAAAGACCAAGAACGAAGTGGTTTACCCAGTCATCAACTTTGGCGTCAGTCGCTTTCGTTTTTTTTGCGAAAACTTCCCGGGCAACTTTCACTCCCTTGTCGGTGTAATAGTAACGGGGATCTGGAAACCAGGAGGGGACTGACCAGGAAGCCGTGTCGTTCCATCCGTTTCGTATATTGAAGGCACCATGATAAATTTTCCCGAAAGAGACTGTCCGGTAACCATGCTTCTTAAATTGTTGTGGAAGGGTCACGATATCCGGAAGGTGATCACGGAAATGCTTGTGTCGCGACCCGTTTGACCAAACTTCCGTGCTGTCCGGTCGCAAACCAGTCAGTAAGGAAACACGGCTGGCACGACAGACTGCTACCTGACAATACGCCCGATTAAAAACCATTCCGCGTCTGGCAAGCTTATCGATATGAGGAGACTTGATGTACGACTTACCGTAGCAGCCCAATTCTGGGCGTAAGTCATCTGCGGCAATAAACAGCACGTTCATTCGCTCTTCAGCAAACCCATTCGATAAGCAGTTTGCAAAAGTGAACAGCACCAGGCTCAGGGAGAAAAATCGAATCATTTGTCGGCTCCTGCCTCATTGTTGGAAACGGCTGTTTTGAGATTTTGTTGACGCCAGATCTGATTGAGAAGCTGCCCGGATATTTCTACGATTTTATAACCGGCGTTTTGTTCCAGACGTGTCCAGTAGATTGGCTTCCCGGAATAGCCCCCTCCCAGAATTCCGTAAATGGTTGGGCAATAGCCGCCGTAGCCATCTGCCAATCCAACAACTGCAGTGATCGGTGCGGGGCTGCGACGTTTAATATCCAGCCCAAACTGGCAGTACAGTTCGCAAGGTTGAGTCGTTAAGGCAACATCGCCGATACGAATCGCATGAATCGGAATCGTATCAACCGGATTCTCGCCATACACTTTTTGCAGATGTACTGCCCCGAAAGCCATAATCATTTCCATCCCGCGAATTTTCTCGCCTGCATCGATTCGCTTGAGTATTTTACGGGCTTCGACAAGTCGTTCCGGCTGCGGGAGTCGCACGTTAATTTTCAAATCTTCATTAGCGTGAGCAAGCACTGGGTGTTCGTGATATTCAACTTCTTTGTATAACCGTATTGTTGCATCCGCGACCATCTTCGCAATTCGCAGGAGTTTTTCTTCACGCGATTCTTTGCGCGGGTGAAGCTGGTCCGTGATCGCGATATCACCTTGGGCACCGTTCAAATACAAAACGGGAATATTCCCCAGTTGTTTGCGAAGAATTTTGCGAGCCTCACCGGGAAAATCTGCTGAGTAGATACCAGCCGCATAAAAAATCGTGGGATGCGTTGTGTTGTGATACAAAACTGCAATCAACTTCCCGTTGATATCTGCTGCAAAAATTGCCAGATGCTGCGGATCATCGGGGCCTTCCAGACCTGCAAAATCTGCACGTGAAGAATCGCCGTGCATCGAATGCGAACCATCCGCCCAGCACAAACGTCGATTGAATCCGATTTGTGCTTTCCCTTTCCCCCATCCAATTTTTCCGGGACGGGCAGATTCAACCGCTTCTTTGGCAAGCTCCACAAGCCAGTCCTGCAGACGATTCACGTAGGGCAAATCGATTGGCATTAAATAGTTGGTTTTTATTAGTGAGGGGCCGCCATGAGTGTGCGTGCAAGTGATAAGAATATTGCGAGGCGGAATCTTTGTTGCCTCACCCATCGCTTCGCGTATCGCAGCAACATGCGATGAATTCAAACCAACCAGATCGCAACTGACCAACAGCAGTTGCGTTTTACCATCAGAAAGATAAAGCCCGTTTGCTTCCAGGTCATCGCGCTGCTTCGTCGCAACACGAGGCACCCCCGCTCCCTGTACCCAACCACCCAGACGATTATTGATAACACGACTGGCAGCCCCAACCTGCAACTGCGGTTTCTCCTCCGCAAACACCTGCGATGCTAATATGAACAGAGTAAGACTGAAACAGCAGATAGATTTCAGCATCATATTTATTCCAGTCAGCAGCTTTCAAACGGAAATTTATCAGGATTGCTTCACGCCATTGTATTCTGCCGATTGCCGGGCTTTTTCCAGAAGCCGGGAAAGCTCCTTCAATTCTTTTCGTGTAAGATGACCGATCAGGCTGCGGTGCAATTCTGCCAGCGGATCGTCCATTTGCTTTAGAATATCAAGAGCTTTGTCGGTAATTTCGATATAAACGACGCGCCGATCTTTACTGCAGCGTTTCCTGATAACCAAAGCCTGTTTTTCGAGCCGATCAATCAGTCCCGTAATCGCAGGGACGACCTGCACCATTCGCCCTGCAATTTCCAGCGAGGGAAGCGGCTTCTCTTCCCCTCGTATAATACGCAGCACATTATACTGGGAAGCCGTTAAGCCATATTCTCGAAACAACTTTCCAAGACGATTTTCAAGTTGATCATTAGTGCGCAATATATTCAAATTCGCCTCCTGCTCAGGCGAATCAAAAGGCTTTTTCTTCTTCAGTTCCCGCTGTAAACGACTCGATGCCATGCTGACTTATCTCCAACTTTTCTATTACATTACACGTAGACAAATACTGTGTCAAGTATTCATTGGAGTGGGATCCGCTACAGGTAACCTAAATTCCTGTGAAACAAACATCGCTGAATAGTTACCTTTTTGCCAGCCTGCGTGAGTGTAACTTGTGGCGTTACCGTAAAAGTAAAGAGCTGAGCGTTCACGACTTTTACCTGGCTCATCCTCTGGCGAGGCGGGACAAAACTCCACGCCATGCTCGACGGCTACACCGCAGCAAAACAACTCAATAAATGTGGTAAAGCTTAATGTCGCGATGCACCCTACGAGATACCGGGAACTTATTTCGGAACTATTCCTTAGAAAAAAGTAGGTTAGGCTTTCCATCCTGACAAATGCGGTTTCCCAAATAATCAACTTTCGATTTACCAGCGAACTCAAAATAACGAGGGCTTGAATAAAACAGTTTGCGGAGTGGTTTTTCAGCTATTATTCATATTTCCGTTATAATTCTGATCCATCAGTTTGGAGTATCATAGGGAATTTGTTATGAATATTATTGCCATGAATACTACCATCCGCACACTGTCCACCGCTCGCAGATGTATTTTGTATCTTATTCAATGAAACGTCGCGAAAAACTGACAGGATATTTTAATAGAATTGGGTAGCCCATCCACTGAAGTGGTCGGGCCAGGATTGATGAAACAATAACTGTCACATCTCCAGTTTGCATTTCGCAGGGTTGTGTCCAATATGTTCTGGACAGTTACAGGTAATTCGTTTAACGGCAAGCCAAAGGCGACTGCATAAACAGGTATACTTTCTATTCCAAGGCTGTTGCGAGAAACAACAGAGCCGTGGCACTCAACCAAAGTCCAAAAACCCGAAAAACAAAAAGCAAGGAAACGCCATGATACATATTTTTCATGCTGTTGGTCGAACTTCTTTTCTGCTACTTGCTCTCTGCGCGATTCAATCTCGATCACTTTGGGCTGAGAACGAAGACGCACAACCGAAAAAGAAGACACGGCATCATGTGTTGTGGATGATGGATGCGGATGGGAAAAATTTGAAGGAGTTATTTACTTCACCTCAATATACCTCTTTGGGGTCTCCTGCATTCTCGCCCGATGGAAGTAAAATTGCGATGGATGGTTGGGAATCGCAAAATGGCAAGAACGGTCGGCAGGCCCATATTCTGGTGATCAACGCCGATGGAACCGGCATGAAAGATTTGGGAGATGGGGCGATGCCGAGTTGGTCGGCAGATGGAAAACGCTTTGCCTTTAGCCGTTATTCACCGTACGGCGTTTGGATGATGAATGCAGATGGTACCAAACGGGAGGTGATCGAAAAAAACGGCTGGGGAGCGCAGTGGTCCCCCAATGGTAAAATGATTGTCTATTCTGTTTACATCAGCGGCCCCAATTTGATGATATACGATCCGCAAGAGGAAACATTTCGCTATGTCTTTCCTGCAGGGGAAGCTCCGTTTCGTCAATTCTACTGGAACAGTTGCTGGTCGCCTGATAGTAAATCGATCTGCACGAAAGCGATGACAAAAGAAAACAAGCCACAGTTGCTCACCATCGATATTGATCGAGGAGTCAAGGGGATTAAAGTGCAATACAGTGTCGAGAAAAAACAGCCTTCAGAAGATAGCACCTGGCACCCGAGCGGTAAATTCATCCTGAGTACCATTCATTCCCCAGAAGAAGATATCAAGCAGTTTTACGAAATCGATCCCACGCAGAAACAAAAGCCTTGTGCCTGGAAACCGGGACAGAAAATCGAATGGCCACGCGACATCTGCTGGTCCCCCGATGGCAAAAAGATCATCTTCACCACCCCGGAAGATTAAAACCGTAGGGTCCGCTATTGCGGACCACGATGGGAGGTTGATGCCCCATCTCATGCGGTGGTCCGCAATAGCGGACCCTACCAACAGGCAAATTTCCGGTGAAAATCAAACAGCGCTGAATAATTATGGCGAATCCAACATCAAGGGATCAGGAAGAATAATCCCGTGTAAACTTCTGCAACCGCGAGGGCGGCCCAGGGGTTGAGAGGAATTTGATAATGGTACTT
>JAJRTM010000270.1 GCA_024278285.1 Planctomycetota bacterium | reverse complement strand
CAAAATGTCGTGTTCAGTATGTTTTCACTATTTTGAAACAGGCCTTTTCAGACGTTTCGTTACATTAAACCATGTTCAAAGCTAACTTAAAGCGAATAACGCGACTTCGGAAATAATAAATCAACAAGCCCGTTAACCCCCGGGTAACAGTGCTGTTGTAAATCGGCGTGCAATCTACACGCGCATGTAACCAGGGTCATAACTGACCCGGCTCGCCCTTGTTCTGTTTTACTTTTTCAAATCTTTTCGTTGATCCTTCAAGCAATCCGGATCAAGTGGCGTTGCCTGTCCTGTTTTGTTGATCGGATGAGTAAAGAGGTATTTCCAGACTGCTTCGTGGATGAAATTTCCCTTTGCATCTTTCCCCGCTGCACCACCTGGAACAACACTTGAATGGGCACGACGGGTGTTGTCTCCAACATCGAAATTGGTGATTAACCGGCGTGTGTTTTTGTATGGTGGTTTTGAAAAATCGACATTCACAATCGGTCCATGTTCATTCAAACCAAGTAGTTCCCACGAGCGACAATAATGATCCGCGGTCCAACCACCATCAAGCACATGTGAAAAACCGAAGTAGCGGTTTGATGGAGTTTTTGAAGGCAGGCTTTGCCAGTTTTGCAGTTGATCTCGCGGTCCACAAAACATGACCACGCGGCTGACTTTTTGATGCACCGCAAACCGAGCCGAGGTGGTCGAGCCGTGTGAACTGCCCGCCATGATGACATCTTCCCAGCGTAGATCACTTCCATCTTTGGTCAGGAAATACCGCCAGTTCGCCTGCGGATTTTTTTTATCGAGCCACTTCACATACTGAACCGCGCGAACCATCATGGAATCGGGCTTGGCAATCGCGACTTGATCACTGAAATCTTCCCCGGTTGCTGCTTCGAGCCGCACATTACCCCGGCACGTTTCCCCCACCGGATTATCTCGACATATTTTTGAAAACCAGCGATTCGCATAATGCACCTGAATGCTATGCAGACCGTAACTGGCAAGTCGATCGAATAGTCGTTCGTTATGAGACATCATCCAGATGACAAGTTTACCGCGAGGCTTCACACGCGTATCCACAGCGGCATGTTCCAGATCCTGAACTTTCCCGCCTGCTTCAAATACAAAACCAATCTTCGGATACTCACGGGTTCGTGAATCAATTTTACTCGCCCGAGCCGAAAGTTTGTAATACTGTGGCGTGCGGTCTTTATAACGTAATTTGTTTTTTTGTGCGAAAGAAGATTCTGCCGGAAAACTAAAAACAACGGCACATAGCAGCATCAAATAACGTGATGCAGACTTCTTATTGAAACAATTATATTTCATCAATTATTTTTCTATTTGATAACAGTATTCTGAAACCTGATCTTAAAACTTACCGTCGCGTACTTCAAATTTTGTTGGCTTGCCGTGGTATTCGCCGTCGTGTTTGACCCAGTCTGCGATCCAGTCGATCATCTGCGAAGCATTGACGCAAGGGTAAGCGAATTGTTGATGCCCTTTTTGACCGTTGTTCAACAACGCGGTCGGGGCTTCTTCGCCAACAATTTGCAGTTTCTTCCCCATCCGATCCGCCAACGCTTCGCAGCATCGACGAACGGATAACGTTTCCGGTCCTGCAATATTCAGCACATAAGGTGGGGAATCTGCATGTTCGAAAGAGGCGAGCGCCATCGCATTTGCGTCGGCTTGCCAAATGACATTAAACGCGCCCATCGAAACATCAATCGGTTGATCCTTCCAGATTTTATGAGCCAAATCGACCAACACGCCGTAGCGTAATTCACACGCATAATTCAAACGCAGCAGCGAAGTCGGCAGCTTATATTTCAACGAAAAATATTCATACATTCGCTCGCGTCCCAAGACCGAAGTGGCGTATTCACCCACAGGAATCAGCGGGTCCGTTTCCTGAGAGCCTCCTTCGCAAATTGGGGTCAGCGGATAAACGTTACCCGTGGAAAAAGCGGCAACTTTACTACTGCGATACCGTTTCATCGCTAGCGCCGGCATGTACGTATTCATTGCCCAGGTGAGAGATTGATTGCCGGACGTTCCGAATTTGACGCCGGTCATCACCATCACATTCGGGGCATCGGGAAGGTTGTCGTAAACTTTTTCATCAAGCAGATCGGCTGCGATTGTTTCGATCCCCCATGAATTAAGTTTTCCCTGCAACTTTTCATTGGAAAAACGCGAAACACCGATAATTTTGCGAGAATCGCCCGCTTTTTCAGACGCAATTCTCGCCATCTTCGCCAGCGTTGGCCCCATTTTTCCACCGACGCCAAGGATGATGAGATCGCCTTCGATACGGGACATCGCTTCAATCAGATACGTCGGCGGTTTACTCAACAGATCATCAAGTTGATCAACATTTTGAATCGACTCTGGTTTGCTCATCTTAAATGCAGGCCTTTCGATATTCCCGGAGTACAAACATTTCGGTCTGCACGATCAAAGTTATCAGAATATGCAACGATGATTACAGACAGGAATGTCTGTGCTCCCTATTGCTTTAAGGATCTCTTCAGCTTTCAAGGATAAACAGGTTCGTTGTTCGTTGCAACAAGCCTGCAATATGGTAACGTAGGCGTTAGGTAGTAGGTATTAGGCGTTAGGAAATTGTTGCTTTCCGGCCTTTGTTTCAAAACATCATCTAATTGTAAATTGTGAGTTTTTTATGCAATTGTTTCGGTTGATCAATAATTGTGCCAGTCAAATGAGCAAACTTTTCATTGCTGGTGTCATCTGTTTGGTTGGGTTTTCCAACGCCATTACTGCGGGGGATGAAGTTGGTCCGTTTGAAAAAACAGACTGGCCTTGCTGGCGTGGTTTGAATCATGATGGAATCGCGACGCCTCAACGCTCGCCGATGAGTTGGAGTAAAACCGAAAACATTGCCTGGAAAGTGAACATTCCGGGGCGTGGGTATGGCTCGCCAATTGTGGTTGGCAATTTCATTTATCTAGCCACGGCTGATAAAGAAAAAGAAACACGATCCCTTATTTGCATCAATAAAAAAACGGGGAAACGCGAATGGAAATGTGATGTGCATACCGGAAAGCCGACGCCGCCCCGCAACAGGAAAGGGACTCAGGCCTCTTCCACTCCTGCGTGTGATGGCAAACGGCTTTTCATCAATTTCCTGCACGACGATGCGATGTATACCTCAGCGGTCGACTTGAAAGGAAACATCATCTGGCAAACTCGCATCACCGGCTATGTCGTGCATCAGGGATACGGCTCTTCCCCTACGATGTACGGTCCGCTGGTAATTGTTTCTGCAGATAATAAATCGGGCGGTGCGATTGCGGGATTGAACCGTGAAACGGGAAAAATTGTCTGGAAAGTAAAACGTCCAGAGATGCCGAATTATCCTTCGCCTATTCTTTTGAAAGCAGCGGGGGAAACGCAATTGATTATGACCGGCTGCGAAAAAGTTTCCAGCTACGATCCACTCACCGGCAAAGTGAATTGGGAAGTAGAAGGTGCGACCACCGAATGCGTTACCAGCACCATCACCGATGGCAATCTCGTTTTCACCAGCGGCGGCTACCCGAAAAATCATGTCTCTGCGGTCAAGGCAGATGGTTCCGGTGAACTCGCCTGGGAGAAAAAAACACGAGTTTACGTCCCTTCGATGTTCGTTCTCGATAACGCATTGTATGCGGTTGTCGATTCCGGAATCGCTTACTGCTGGGAGAGCGCGACCGGCAAAGAACTTTGGAAAGGCCGCCTGGCTGGAACATTTTCTTCATCCCCCGTTCTGGTCGGAAATAAAGTTTATGTGACCAACGAAACAGGAGAGACTTTTATCTTTCGTGCAGGCAGGGAAAAGTTCGAACTACTGGGAAAAAATCAATTGGGAGATGAATGCTTCGCGACCCCGACGTTCAGCGGAAACCGTATTTATACGAGAGTCGCGAACGGGACAGGGAAAGAACGGCAGGAAGTGTTGTATTGTATTTCGGAGTAGCTTTACTGGGTAAAACGGTAGCCACTGGAATAAGATGTCATCAAGAAAATAAATTTCTTAATGACAATCCAACAGTCGAAAGAAATATGATGAAATTTTCCAGAGCTCTCTTTTCAAATTGGTTTTACCATGCCGTGTTGTTGATTATTCTGGTGCTAGAACCTGCAACGCTTCCTGCACAGCAATCTGAGGATATTGAATCTCGACTGGCAACTTTACCCCAGCCGTGGAAAGAACGGGTTCATCGCATTGCTTTAAAAGAGTACAATGCAACATTGGACTACTGGCAGCAACAACATCCGAAAATCTTAAAGGTTGAACGGATTGGTGTTTCCAGTTCGGGAATGAAAATTCATCTATTAAAGATCACCAATCCCGATGTATCTGAGGCTGATAAACAGGTGGCGTTAATCAGTTCGCTGCATGGAGGACCAGAACGTTCAGGAACGAACACGGTTTTGCATTTAGCTGAATGGCTGCTGGGAGATTCGGACCAGGCGAAACAGACGCGGCGCCATCAAATCGTGTTGCTTGTTCCGATCATCAATCCGGAAGCTTTTTTTATCACGGATCGTTTTTTGAACGTCAATAAAATCGATCCCTACACCGGGGGAGGGATTGCTAATTGGGATCTGAAAACGATGAGTTATCGAAAGCTGAAAGAGGCTCCTGAAGTCAAGGCGATTTTGCAGGTGATCGATCGCTATCAACCCGAAATTCACGCGGACATGCACGGCACCGGTTTACAGGAATTTTCAAAAGAGCAAATGGGGGATCGTACGCAATACCAGGGCAACACCATGTTTGAAGTTTCAGGCTCTGCCTACTCCAACTACGCGTTACGTCCCTGGGACTGGCGTGTGACTGAAGCGGTTATTGCAGCGGGAGTGGAAGCGGGTTACGGTTCGGATCGATTTGAAGCCGATGCTCAGCGAGGGTATTGGGGCCCCGGCATGAACCCGATGGCTAGAAAGTTGTGGGTTGGTCGCCCTAATTTTTACACGGCTCAGTATGGATACATGAAGTATCATACAATGATTTCCGCATTCGAAGTGGGCTGGGAAGAAAGCGGACTGGCTCGAATAAAAGGTCTTCTCAATATTGGGAACCAGCGTTGGCAAAACGAACCGTATTCAGGATATCCAGTCAACCGCGTTGCTTCTTACATCGGTCATTATGTTCTGGCTTCGGGGGTCAATGCAGAAAAACGCAGAGCAAGCCGTGTAGAACTTTGGAATAAACAACATCGATTCTCCCAGGCAGTCCTTTACCCGCAAACCGATGGGCGAGACACGTATATTGTTGCTACGAATCAGGCAGCAGGAGAATTACTGAACAGTAGCAAAGAAGTATTTCTTGATAATATCCAACAAGTTCCGGGAATGAATTCCAAAGCCGTGAAGGCATTCTTTGATTTTGGCCCGGAAATTAAACTTGCAGTATCTCCTGGTAACAAGCAGTCGGAAGATGAACCGACTTCATTGAAGGGGGCGATTGCTTTTCGGTTGCGAATTCCGTACAGAAATCCCAAAATTGTCGACCTCCGCGTGAATGGTCATCTACTGAAAAAAAGCCTTCAAGATGGATATCATTCCTGGTACGCCAACGGCTACACGCAGATACACATTACCATTGATGCAAAAAAAGCGGCAACGAATTCGCTCTATGTGATAACCTGTGCCTACCAACCAGACATCAAACGCAAGAACGGATGGACCCCGCCTGCAGAAGTGTTAAAACGTCTGGAACCTTGATCGGCAGATAACCTGCCACCACATTTTGACAATAGTAGGCACGGTTTTCCGTAGCATTTTTTTGTCATTGACCCTCGTTTGGAATACCTGGTGCGTTGCAACGCACCCTACACCACTACTTTCACTACTTCACTGAAAACATGGCCCATAATAGTGGCCTTTACTTGTTGGAAAATATTGCTGATGTCGTTGTTGTCACTTACGGATGTCTCTTTTACCTGGACCAAACCGCAACTGCTGGAGAAAATCAATCTTGAGATAAGCAAGAGGGAACGTATCGGACTGCTCGGCAGGAATGGAGCCGGGAAATCGACGCTGATGAAACTGCTTGCAGCGGAACTGGAACCGGATGAAGGAACCATCCGTAAAGACGATCACGTTCGTGTTGCCCGTCTTCTTCAGGAGGTTCCCGCCGAGATGAAAGGGACTATTTTCGATATCGTTGCAAGTTACGATTCGCAGCATCATTCTGAAAACTGGGAATCGCAGCATCAGGTCGATAAAATTCTGACTCGCATGAATCTGGACGGCGAGACGGAATTTTCAACACTTTCGTCAGGAATGAAACGCAGAGTGCTGCTCGCACAGGCGTTGGTCGATCAACCCGATGTTTTGCTTCTGGATGAACCGACTAACCATCTCGATATCGAAGCAATAAAATGGCTCGAAAAGTTCCTGAAAGGTTACGAAGGGACGCTCATTTTTGTCACGCATGATCGTGTTTTTCTACAGGCGTTAGCCACACGAATTATCGAAGTAGAACGAGGCCGACTGTTTGACTGGACCTGCGATTACGCCACGTTTTTGAAACGGAAACAATCGCTACTCGATGCAGAAGAGCAACAGGAAAAGCTGTTCGATAAAAAACTGGCCGAGGAAGAAAAGTGGATTCGCCAGGGAATCAAAGCGCGTCGAACCCGTAACGAGGGACGGGTCCGTGCGCTCGAAAAGATGCGGGACGAGCGTCATCAACGACGAATAAAAACGGGCAACGTCAAACTCCAGGCAGGCGCATCGGATCGGTCTGGCAGAATGGTCATCGAAGCGAAAGATATCAGTTTTTCTTACGATTCGGTCCCTGTCATCAAGCAATTAACGACACTTATTTCCCGCGGAGATAAAATCGGCATCATCGGTCCGAACGGAGCCGGTAAAACGACACTCCTGAAACTGTTACTCGAAGATTTGGAACCAACCACCGGAACCGTTCGACACGGCACGAAACTGGATATTCTCTATTTCGATCAATTACGTGAGCAAATCGACGAAGAAAAAACGGTCATCGAAAATGTGGGAGAAGGGCAGGAAACGTTATTGATCAACGGGCAACCGAAGCATATTTACGGTTATTTGCAAGACTTTTTATTCACCCCCGAACGAGCACGCAGACCAGCTCGGTATTTATCGGGAGGCGAACGAAATCGAATGCTGCTGGCTCGACTGTTCAAGAGAGAATCAAATCTGCTTGTGTTGGATGAACCGACAAACGATCTTGATGCGGAAACGATGGAGTTGCTTGAAGAACTGCTTACTGACTACAAAGGAACGATTCTACTTGTGAGCCACGACCGGGCATTTTTGAACAATGTAACCACCGGAATTCTCGCCTTTACCGGCGAGGGAGAACTCCACGAATACGATGGCGGCTACGACGATTTCGCCCGTCAAGTTCAAGCAGAAGAACTGGAAAAAGAAAGATCACAAAAAGAAAAATCGAAGTCCTTTTCAAAACAACCAGCCAATTCAAAAATGAATCAAAAACCAAAACCGAAACTGACATACGGTCAACAACTGGAACTGGAAGCACTGCCTCAAAAAATAGAAAAACTGGAAGCGGAGCAATCAGCTATTCACGACCAAATGGCTGCCCCGGAATTTTATCAACAGGTTCAAACGAAAATCACTGTGGTTTCATATCGATTGATAGAAGTCGATGCAGAACTGGAGAAATGTTATACGCTTTGGAATGAACTCGAAGCGATTTCATAAATCCCGATTGCCGTAGGGTCCGCTATTGTGGACCAGGCTGGGAATTCGATGCCGCCATCTCATGCGATGGTCCGCAATAGCGGACCCTACACTCGTTATGATTCAAGCGGCTTTTTTCTTTTCGTTTTCATCACAGCGGAAAGCGTGTTCTGCGAAGGTTTCTGTTGCAGAACGGCCAGATTTCCCTCGTACGCCGATCAATGTTAAAAACTTACGCCGGGCCGTGCGGAACGGGACGGCAACGGTTCGATGGGCACGAATCCACCACGGACGCTCCGCATGTTTCGTTAAACCGAGCTGCTCAATTTGATCAGGACGCAACCTTTTGACATGCTTGGTGAAATGATACAGATCGGAATTCTGAAGCAATTTCAAAATCAATTTGGTGGTCGGTAGCGTGAATTTGTGCATCGCTGCAGAGCGGTAACAGATTTGGAAATCGATCAGATACGGCTTGCCATCCTTACCCACAAGAATGTTCTCCCGTTTGTGTAAATCGACATAAGCCATTTTCTGATTGTGAACTTCTTTCAGATGATTCAGTAGTTCCGGGAAGAAATTGTCATCTACTTGTTCATTAGATCCAAGCGGATGCCCAGGAATAAACGGATGCGCGACTGCACTGCGGAAATGTTTGCCCGCTACAAAAACAGGCCCCAGGTCATTGGGAATTCCCGAAACATCTTTCATTCGCTGCATCGCAAACGCTTCCCGATTGGCAAGTAACCGCCCCAGCCAGCCGACAGGCACGCCAAAAATCGATTGCGTTCGGTTAAATTTGCAGACGATATCCTGATTCTGCCCATGATACATGGCTGTCGCTGCCCAGGAATCGTGTTTGAAAACTTCTTGCAGTTCATATATTTTCCCATCAATTTCAATTTGTTCCGGAGGAGATTGTTTCCCCAAAGCACGAAATAGAGCCGGTCTTTCACGAGTTGAACGTTCCATCAATAGCTTCCCTGACTGAAAATTGTAGATCCATCTAACAACTTTGTATTATCCTCTAAAAGTACCTTCAGTGTAAAGATGAATAAAAATAGAACAAGAACCTTGCTGTACACTAACTGATCAGAGTCAAGTTTACCGGAAACGAGTTATCCGTAAGACGGTTTTCCAAAACCGTCTACCTTGCAGGTCATCTTCAAAGACGACTTTGGAAAGCCGTCTTACGAGTCATTCACTTTGCGTTGACTCAATTGAGATTCCAATAATTTAGCAGACCACATGACGTACTCGTCTTATTGCTACACTACCCAACCGCTAAAAGCGGATGCGTTACCCTGTAGGAACTGTGCTTGCACCCATCTTCGCGTGCCGAGTGGCAATTAATAAAGGTTCAACGACAATCTATGTGCGCGGGGGTTGGTTAGCCAATTAGTTTGAATTTGGAT
>JAJRTM010000269.1 GCA_024278285.1 Planctomycetota bacterium | reverse complement strand
CAGTTGCAGAAGCGACCACCATTTTCAGACGCTGCGGCCCTGCGAAGAAAATTTGCTTCTCATTACATTTCAGATAGCAACTGGTCGAATAACCGGTTTTCCATAATTGAGCCTTATGATTTTTTCCAATCGCTTCGAGCAGATCGGCGTCACTGTTCTTCCAGCTTTGTTTCCCCGTTTTTAGATCAACAGCAGCCAGAAACTTTTCGGGAACGTAGAAGAAAATCTGTTCGTTGTTCATGCACATCGCGCGGGCATCGAGGAATTCTTCATCTCGGTAGACCCAAATTCTTTTTTTGTTTTCAGATTATAAGCAACCAATGTCCTTCCGTAACCGAACGCTGTTTTAGGATCTTTATAGTCGTGTCCCTGCCACATATCCCAGGGCCAGTGACCGATCCCCCTGCGAGCTGCTTTTTGGGTATCAACCTTAATTTCAACATTGCCAACCAGTCCGTAAAGAATACCGTCACGGTAAGCCATCCATTTCCAGACCGGACCATCAGAAATTTCTTTCGGAATGACCAATTCATCACGAGTTTTTCCGGTCTCGCCATCGATAATTTTACATGACTTGTCATCTCCCAACAGCAGTGCATCATCGGTCGCGATCATTGTGTTGCGATGAATCATGAATCCTTTGGGGAGCGGGCGTCTCCATAAAATTGTGCCGTTATACGCATTGATGCAAACGAGCGTATTAAGCCATTCAAACTGATTCGCCTTGTGTGCGATATGCCCCATCGCTTTGTAAATGCGACCGCCGCCGATGACGCTCTGTTCGGGCATCGGGCTGAATTTCGGATAGCCGATGAATTGGGTTCGCAGTTTTCCGCGGGCAAGTTGATCTTTCGTTTGCGGGTTGTTATCCGGTCCATGATACGGATGTGTCCAATCTTCAACTCCAGCCGGTTTTTGTTTTGTCAGCTTTCGTGAACCGATATAAGCAGTCGCCTGGGGATGCAGAACGCGTAGCAACTCTTCATCATTCACGAGCTGTTCTGCAGAAGGGGCGACCAGAATTAAATCGGCCAGGTTATCGACAATTTGAATTTCTGAAAGCTTGGCTGTATCTGCAAAAATGCGTTGGCCTAAAAGCCCTGCTTTATCCGCTGCTGTTTGAATCGCCTTGAGTTGGGCAGCATCGTGCGTTTGCACATACAGCACAACCTCATTGTTCTGACAATACGCAACAACGGCATCGACATCGTTTTGTGGTACATCGAGCAGGACCACCATGCCTTGCTTCAAGGGGTGATGATCGAAAAAGTCCGAAGCGGTTGCTTCAGTGGAAACAGGCAGAAGTGAAAAAACAAAAAGAGCAACAAGCAGCAGGAAATTTTTCATCGTCGATATTCCTTCCAGAAAAACGCTGTCATCAAATGAATATTCTCCCAAGGCGACATATTCACCATTGATGATACGTTCGGGATGAAACGATTGCCAGCGAAACGGGCTAAGAATGTTTAGCAATAGGGTACGCTGCAAGTGGATGACAATATTTTAGAAATTTCAGAAAATAAGCTGTAACCTTTTTCGGCTTGTCTCCACAGAGGTTGCAGAGGCGAAAATGGTTTTGCTTCATGTTAATCTGGTGGACTTGAAAGGGAGACATCGTTATGAGTAAAAAGAAATTGATTATTGGGGCTGTAACCGCATCTCTGTTGTTTGGTTTCGTGGTAATCCAGTCAGTCAAGACGCAGGCGGAAGAACGGCTCGCAGCGAGTCTGCTTTCAGAAGATACTTTGTTGGCGATGAACCAACCCCCATTTCTTCGATTTGGCGGTTATGCTAAACTTTCCGCGGACAAACGAGCCAAGATAGATGCTGTTCGTAACATGGTGCGTGGAATTATTGGTCGCGTGATGGTGTTGCGGTCGGAACTAGATATTTCGGATGAACAACGAGGCCAAATCAAAGAAGTTGTCATGTCTCATAAGGATGACCTGCGAAACAACGTCACCTCGGTATTGAATTCCCGACGTGCCCTTGCCAGCGCGATTACGAGTGGTCAAAGTGAAGAGGATCTCAAAAAAGCAGCCGACAACCTGGGAGATGCGGTCGCGAAAGCAGCCTTGGAATTTGCCAAGACTCGACAGGATGCCCGCAAGGTTCTCACGGCTGAGCAGAAAAAAGAAATTGACGAAACCAGAACAGCGATCTGGAACTCCGTCGATGAATTTCGCGAAAAGGTGAAATAAACAGCATGATTCAGTTGGCTCTACAAAGTGAACTGGCAGTGAGCAATCCCGTCGTTGAGGCTTCGGGATTGCTTTTTCGTGCGATGTCGAAAGCTCTTTTTTTCGCAAATTCATACGAAGAAAAAAACAGCCTTTCGCATCAGTCGATGATTGACCAACTCGATAGAGCAGAAATTAACCTGGCGTTACAGGGCGATGGCGATGCGTTTGCAAAACTGATCGCGAGACATCAGAACTTTGTCGCCAATAGAATGTGGAAATTCACCAACAACACGAACGATCACGAAGAACTGGTGCACCATGTGTTTGTCGAGGCGTTTTACAATTTATCGAATTATCGATTTGAAGGTTCCTTTGCAGCTTGGCTCAGAACGATCGCGACCCGGCAAGGATATCGCTACTGGAAACAACGGGATCGAAATCGTAAACAAAAACCACTGACACAGAACGTCATTGAATCGCTGAGCGTTCTCGAAAATGAAGCAGACTCACAACAAGAGACAGCGGAAGATTTACGAACCTTGCTGGAACAACTCCCTCCACGAGATCGACTGGTGTTGACGCTACTCTATTGGGAACATTGTTCAATTGAACAAGCCGCAGGACTGGCGGGGTGGTCTGTCACCATGACCAAAGTGCAGGCGTACCGGGCCCGGCAGAAACTAAAACGATTGATCGAAAAAAATAAATCTTAGAGTCTATTGCGATTGAAAATAATCCAATGAAAAACAGAAACATCCACGAACAACTTGAGCATCTGGCGAAACAGGTCGATCCTGAATTCAGCCCGCCGGTTGATGTTACCGCGTCGGTGTTGCAAACATTGCGATCACAAGTAATCGTAAAGCAAAAACGAGAACCAGTTGATTACGCCATGCTTTGCTTCACTGTGGCATCGGTCGCGGCGGCTTGTATCGTGCTGTTCTACAATTTCGATTCCCTGATGCTGATCAATCACCCGGCGATGGAAATCGTCCAGTCGGAGACGCTGTTTCCATGAATGAATTAAACCCCACTGACAATACGACGGATACATCACCCACGAAAATCGAACCGGCGACCTCGTGCAAATCTCGCTGGGTGATGAAGTTGCTATTATCGCTGGTAATTTTACTATGCGGGATTGTGATCGGCGTTGTCATCACGCTTGGTTTTATCAGGCAGACATTCAACAGTTTCCAGTTTCAACCAGAAGTGGCAACAACGCGGGTGATGGCTCGATTTAATTCGAAGTACGATTTAACCCAGGATCAACAAACCAAGCTCGAAAAAATAGTGCGTGAGCATTTCGAGACGCTGGAAAAAATCGGCCAGGAAGTCCATCCACGAATACGTTCTCAAATGGACCAATTCGGCAAAAACGTTGCAGCAGAACTGAACGACGAACAACGAGCCGACTGGAAAAAACGCTTCAAATATCTCCGAGAAAACTTCCTCCCCCGCGAACCATTTCGACAACCACAAGAGTAATAAATGACTGGAAAGAGTTTGACTAAATTCGCATCGTGGCTACCATAACTGGCATGACAAGCTACTTTGCCTCTTCAGTTCTTGCTTCACTTTTGCTGATCCCATTGCTTCTATGGGCAGGTGGGCGTGGTCGAAAAGAACTATTTGAACTATCGAAAGGGGCACTGCGTCCCTTACACATTGTCGTTCTCGCGGCTCAAGTGGCAGCAGCAATTATTTGGCTGGTCTATGCTGTTGAAATTGCGGACATTCCAATCATCATCTACGCGGGAATAGCCTGGCTCTCATTTCTGTGGCTGAAAACCTTTCTGCTTTTATTGGCGGAATGATTGCCTTTATAGTAACCGATCATTCTCTTTCCAGCTTTGGTCCCCATCTTTTTTGTTGTGAAATATCGAATCGAACTGCGGTATCGTTAGCTGCTTTTTGGCCGGGCCTGCTCGTTCCGGCTGCGATCAGTTTTTCTAATTGGCTGGTCATTCGCTTAACGATTTGAGGATGCTTTTCGGCAAGATTCTCTTTCTCTGCGATGTCTGTTTTCAAATTGTAGAGTTCTGCAACAGTTGGCAAACCACGGGACTTTTCGAGTTTCGGTTTGCTCATCCGAAAGACCAGTTTCCAGTTCCCATCACGGTAGGCGAATTCGCCATGATTGGAGTGATTAACCATCCGTGTTCGTCCTTGCTTCTG
>JAJRTM010000268.1 GCA_024278285.1 Planctomycetota bacterium | reverse complement strand
CATTGCTGCCATTTTTTAGGATGTGAGGTTTTTAATGCGTCCTCGCTTGATTGTAGTCTGTTCATCGGCGGTATTATTAATGCTGCTCATTGCTGCTTACTGGAAATTATCGGTCGAGCCAGGGCAGATTGCAGAAAACAAAGGCGAAGAATCTTCTCGGAAGGCGATTGCAGAAAAGCGGTCTGCGACGGAGCCACATCTTACTGAAAATCAGCACGAGCCGAAGTTGCCTGACCTGAGAAATATCAAACGGCTGCTTGCGGACAGTTCCTCTGTTGAGCGTCTGTTTGCAACGCGAGATCCTCGTCTTCGAACACAGATGCTTCAACTTGAAGGTGGTTCCAAGCAAACCGAAGCCGCGGTGCAGCGTGGTCTTCGCTGGCTAAGCAGACACCAAAGCGACGATGGGAGTTGGAGTCTGGATCGTTTTTACGTAGGGAATAATTGCAACTGCGGTGCGACATCTCGATTGAACAGCGATTCTGCCGGAACATCACTGGCATTGCTTGCCTATCTTGGTACGGGCCAAACTCATCGAACTGGACGTGACCGAACCAAGATTATGAAGGGACTTAACTGGCTGCTCGGTCACCAGAAGCCGAATGGTGATTTAAGAGCCGTTTTGGATCGTCCAGCCGGTATGTATGCTCATGCTCTGGCAACGATTGTTCTTTGCGAATCGCTTGCGATCAGCGGCGATGAAGAGTTGCGAGCACCGGCTCAAAAAGCGATCGACTTTCTCATTGCTGCTCAGCATTCTTCAGGCGGTTGGCGATATCGACCGGAGGATCAGGGCGATACGAGCGTGACTGGCTGGCAACTCTCTGCGATCCAGGCGGCGCAGACAGCGAAGTTGTTGGTTCCCCAGGAAACGATGGACCGAGCTGCAAGCTTTCTCGACACCGTCCAAAATGATGATGGCACCCGGTATGCCTACCAACCGGGCCGCGAGGCAACCGAAGTGATGACAGCCGAGGCTTTACTTGCGAGAATACATCTTGGTTGGGACATTGACGATCCGCGTTTGCAACGAGGAGCCAATTTCCTCTTAACGAACCATCTGCCCAATCGCAAGACGCCCAACATTTACTATTGGTATCATGCAACACAACTGTTTCATCATGTCGGTGGTCAATCGTGGGAACAATGGAATTCACAGGTGCAGAAGATTCTGATCGAAACTCAAATCACGACTGGTCATGCAACTGGCAGTTGGGCTCCGGGCGGACATTACGACGCCATCGGCGGAAGGCTTTACGCAACAGCACTTGCTATTTGCATTCTGGAAACCTATTACCGACATGCACCGTTATCACGTACGATTGTCATTTCGAAGCAGATGACTCGACCCGACTGATTGAACCATCGGGGTTGAACCTAAGTTTGGCTGGTCTTTTGGGAGGCCAGGAATTCCACAGCGAAGCGACCATCAGAAGTGTCAGTCCCACGTAGAAGGCGACCGGCCAGGTAAAGATGAATTTGCCAACCATCAGAAGAGTTGCTGCCAGTAACCCGAGAACAAACAGACCATATTTCCGGCGTCGTCTTGCTCTGATGAGAAGACCGCCGAGCGAAAATGTCAAACACATTGCCGTCAACGGAAAGAGGTAGACTGTTTCCATTAAAAACGCCAGCCCCATCGAACTGATCAGCCCGGCATAGGCAGGCATCTGGCAGGGGCACGCCAGTCTGGGCAGCAAAGCAACCACAACTGCCGGTGCAGCACTCAAAAAATCACGCCATCGCGTGGATGAGTCTTGGTCTTCCATCCCGTTTCGCCCCGTGGTTTAGTCAAAATAAACTTTGCCCATTCAATATCGACAGAAAATTTCTCACCGTTCAAAGAAAGTACAGATTCAAGCCTTCCCACTGAATAGTTACGTCTTTTCTATCATTGAACGCAACTCGGCATGCGAAGATGGGTGCAAGCACGCCATCCTACAATAAAGACGTAACAATAACTGAAAAAGTGACCATTATTGTTCGAGCGATAATTGGCTATTTCAAAGGAACCTTGCCGTTGATGTATCGCCAGTTTTTCAGGTAGGAGATTAGGTCGACCATTTGTTTTGGGGTGATGTTTTTCTCTAATCCTTTGGGCATGAAGGAGACGCCGTCGGAGGCGAATTCTTCGATGTCGTCGCGTTGCAGCGTGACGGTTTCTCCCTTGGCTTGTTTGAGCGTGATCGCAAAGGGTGTTTCTTCTGCAAGAACGCCCGTGTAAACTTTTCCTGCGGTTGTGACTGCGGTGTAACTGAAGTAATTGTTATCAATCGCGCGGTTCGGATCGAGAATATTTGTTAATAAATCGGAAGGGCGTTTGACGCGCGTATCGCTGATATCGGGTGCAACAGAAACGCCATCGTTTCCAATGCGGTGACACGATGAGCATTGAGATTTGAAGATTTCTCGACCTCGTTCGGGAGAACCATGTTCCAGGTCTGTCATATCTGCCTGAGAGAGTATTTTTAGGTAATCGGCGATCAGTTTTTCCAGATTCGTATCTTTTGTTTTCGCCTGGAGTTTGACGTACAAGGCTTTAATCTGCTTATCTTTCGAGCGGCTTAACACGCGAATATGCACGGAGGCGAATTCACGGAAGTTTAATTCTCCGGCGTCCATCGCTGAAAGTAGCGTGATCGTTGCCTGCTTGTTGGAGAGAGAATAGTCGATTAATTCTCGCCGCATTTGGGGCGATTCAGAACGAATCATTTCGACAAATTCGCCAATCATTTTTTTGCTTTCCGGGATCGCCCGCCCGCGCAATGATTTCAAACATTCCGCCCGTACATCGGCAGGTAACTGGTGGTTTTTAATAAAGCCAACCAGAAGTTGTGTGATGTTATCTCCGGGAATAAAGCGAACTGTTTGTAACGCCTGGATTTTCAACTCGTGATTTTTATTCTGTTTGGCATCAACCAGTAACTGCTTGATGTACTGTTGAAATTTGGCATTTTCTTCAGGAACTGCAACCGTTAAAAGAGAAGCGATCGATTTTCCGCGAGAGCGTAAACCATCGCCCAGGCCAAGAATTGCGGATGAAATAAGCTGCTGATTCAAACCGGCAGCCTCGACCGCAAACAGAGTTGTCAGAACCAATTTCGCTTGAGCATCGTCGCTGGCTCGACCAATCAGGTAGGATATTTCATTCAGGTATTCCCGTTGAGTCTGTTTTTGTTCTTCTGTTTTAACAATGGAATCAGCCAGATAAACTAAAGTGTGCAGGTAAGTTAATTGCTTGCCATGCAGTCCCAGTAAAGATGCTTTACGGGACCAGTCGCCTGAATGATTTTTCAAAATGCTGCTGCTAACCGTTGGGACAAATAAGGGAATGTTGTCTGCCTGAGTTCTTAATACAAGCATCGCCTGATAGCGTACATGCGGATGTTTATCCCGTAACGCATTGATTGCAGACTTGATTAAAGCAGGGTTGGTTTTTTGAGAATCTGCTGCGCCTCCAGTTGCGGAAGGGTTCAAGCGAGGATCAGAAATCTTCAACGCATTGAATCTGACTTTCGCATCTGCGTGAGCCATGCCTGCGAGCAGTTGTTTGTCACTCAATGCGTTTAACTGATCGAGTAAACGCAGGGCAAGAATATAGGCAGCCGGTTTGGTTTGTGGATTCAATAATTTGGCAAGTTCGGGAGCAGACGAGGCATCTTGACGTTCGACAAATTTTCGATACGCCACGTCTCGTTGCCAAATGTTATCGTGTTGTAACCACTGAATAAGTTGGCTCGTAGAAGCATTCGCAGGAAGAATTGTTTCTGAAGTCGGGCGCGATAATTTCTTTCCTGTTTGAGACAATTTCCAGAGGCGTCCCAGATCGTTGCCTAGTGTGAGATCGGGGCGGTTTTTCAATTCGTCCGGCATGAACTGCGGATGTTCAATCACGGCTCGGTACATATCAATCACGTACAAACAGCCATCTGGTCCGGTGCGAAGATTGACGGCTCGAAACCATTCACTTCTGCTCGCCAAAAATTCTTTCGGCTGATACGGATTGACTGCACTGAAGCTCGCGCCATTTATTTGTAATTCATCCTGATGCACTAAATTCGCTGTCGGATCACAAACAAACATACGGTTTAAGAATTTCGCAGGCATTGCATCTCCCTGATAGATATGCACGCCACAAGCGGCTGAATACTGACCGGCGTGCAGGTTGGATGTCGTCCAGTTTGCCGAAAGCGGAAAGAGTTTTGAATTTACGCCCGAGGGAGAAATATCCTGTATTAACGAACGAATCGGCAATTTCGGCTGCTGTTTCAGGTGGCGATATTGCAGCATAATTTGCATCGCGGGGTTTCGGTTCGTGCAGATAATCCGATTGCCCCACGCATCGAACGACATCCCGTATTGCCCGTTGCCTGCGATTGCTTCGCAGGCACCGGTTTGTGGATGAAAGCGAAAATCTCGACCGCGTAACTGAATTGGTTCTTTCAATTGAGGCCAGTCTTTACGCACCACATTGACGGCACCGCCTCGCAAACCGTTGGCGACATAAAACCAGCCATCCGGTCCTAACGTTAAATGGTTGGCACGAAGTTGCGGATTTTTTTCTGCAAATCCATCGAGCCAGGTTTCCCGATGATCGACTTTGCCGTCGCCATCGCGGTCGATCATCCACTCGATTTTTCCAGAAAGAGTCACAATCACTCCCCCTTTCCAGGGAAACATGCCGGTGACAAATAGAAGCTCATCTGCGAAAACGGTGGAGGAATCGTAAACGCCATCGCCGTTGCTATCTTTGAGAATTTTGATCAACGAAATCGGCTTGGCTCCTTCTGCAGGACCGTTCGGGTAGTCTCGCATTTCGGCTACCCACAACCGTCCGAATTCATCGAACGCGATATCCACCGGATCAATAACCACCGGTTCCCTCGCAATATTTTGAATGGAGACCCCCTCGGTAAGAACAAGCGTTTTTTGTTCCCCTTCAACATTTAATGGCTTCTCTGCATACAAAGAAGCATTCATCTGGAAGATTCCGACCAACATGGTAAGAAATAAACCAGCAGAACAAAGTAAGCATCGTGACAGGGATATCATTTCAAAAGCTCCTTGAGTCAACGGAAGGTTTCACAGGTGGGTATACGAAAACAATTAGATATTTTATTAGGGTAGCCCATCCGCTTTTAGCGGTTGGGTTGCGTAGCAACAAGATGTTCGCGCCATGTGGTTTCGTTCTTTATTGGAAAGTTTCAATGAAACCGAAAGCACATGGCGCGAGCCTCTTGTGCCTGACGGCACCCAACCACTGAAGTGGTCGGGCTACCCTATTGATTATATCCACCATAATTTAGCTACCAAGTCCTTTTTCGAAGCATCAACAACCGTCTTCAGACAGTGCCTTACTTCGGACAGATTATCTTCCCAATGACTGATATAGCATTCTTGGTAATTTTCAGTTACTTCCATGAATTTAAGAAGTGCATCATTCACTCTTTGCGAGAACAGGAAAGCACCAGAGTCAGCAGTTCTACGAACTTTTAGGTAACTTTTATCCCACTGGTTATTAATCATATTTTTATAACCATCACTCATTTTATGTCCATCAACTTCGTCAGCAA
This sequence comes from Planctomycetota bacterium, assembly GCA_024278285.1. Taxonomy (GTDB): domain Bacteria; phylum Planctomycetota; class Planctomycetia; order Planctomycetales; family Planctomycetaceae; genus Rubinisphaera. The sequence continues at coordinate 4,113 of JAJRTM010000268.1, read as the reverse complement.
TGTAACTCGAATAGTAATTAGCCAGATCGGATAAAGCATTGATGAGTTCGCGATACGCACTAACGCGTAGTTCCCACCATTTCTTTTGACGATGTGCTCGATAAGCAATCAGTGATGAAAAAACTCCAGAAATAAGCCCAACAAATGCAAGTTTTCCTAGTTCGATAATCTCGGTCATTTGGTCACTTGATTTCTAATAAATCTTACGGGATTGCCTATGCTAACCTGTTGATATTTCCAAACGAGTGTTTATCTATTAAATTCCTGGTGGTGGCGGTGGCGGACTGCCGTTTCCAGTTAGTTGTGGGACTTGTTCGACCGGAGTCCAGGCGGACATGCCTTGTGTCCAGGCGAAGGTGCCGGGGGGGACTTGACCGGCTGCGATTGCCTGCGAAAGTTGAGGCAGCGAATAGGGGCCTTGTGTCTGACCATTTCTTGCAATATGCCAGGCTTGCTGAACTGGTGGCGGGGGAGGCGGAGCAAATCCGGATGCAGCGGGAGCAGGAGCAAACGGTTGAGCGTTGACCATCTGGTTCGCCATGGCGAAGCCCATTCCCAGGCCCATTCCCTGAGCAGCACCGCCTCCTGCGGGGTTTTCTGCGGCAGCAATCATTGCTTTGCCCATTTGGAACTGCTGGAATTTGCCGAGATCGCCAATCACGCCCATGCTCGAACGGGTATCAATCGCTTTTTCAACTTCTTCAGGCAATGAAATATTCACGATAAATAACTGAGGCACATCGAGGCCGTATTCATCATCAATTCGTTCAACGACGGCTTGCCTGAGTTTATCGGAAAGTTCTCGGTAATTGGCTGCTAAATCGAGCGCAGATATTTTCGATTCTCCCAGAAGATCAGCCAGGGCAGACGTAATGACCGAACGCATTAGCTCTGCGACTTCTTCGGTTTCAAACTGGGAATCGGTCCCGACTAATTCTTTGAGAAGCGTACCCGGATCGTTTGCTTTGAGAACATAAGTCCCGAAGGCACGCAAGCGGATCGGTCCGAAATCGGCATCACGCAGCATAATCGGGTTGGGTGTTCCCCATTTCAGATCGGTAATGTTGGTCGTATTGACAAAATATATTTCAGATTTGAACGGGCTGTCGAATCCATGTTTCCAGCCTTGCAGTGTTCCCAGAATTGGCAAGTTATCGGTTGTTAACTGATAATTTCCCGGCTCAAAAGTATCAGCCAGTTCGCCTCGATGAACGAAAACAGCCAACTGACCGGGGCGAACAATCAATTCTGCCCCATTTTTTATCTGATTATGATACCTCGGAAACCGCCAGACGAGCGTATGATGGGAATCATCAATCCATTCGACAATGTCGATTAGTTCTGCACGAAGTTTATCAAAAAATCCCATTTTGTTTCCCTTGGAAATTCCAGCCATCAGCAAGAATAGTGGTAAGAAACCTCTATTGTTAACGAACGATCTGTTTTATGGTACAATAATCACGTTTAAGCAGAAACCATTCAAGAAGATTTGGTTCCAAACTTACGGGAAATATAATTGATGAAAATAATTCTGGCGAATCCACGCGGTTTTTGTGCGGGGGTTAACATGGCGATACAGTGTCTGGAGGAGTGCGTCAAACTGTTTGGCTCGAACATTTATGTGTATCACGAAATTGTTCACAACAAATATGTGGTCGAGCGGTTTTCCAGGCAGGGTGTTACGTTCGTTAATTCTGTTGCAGAAGTTCCGGAAGGTTCGATTCTACTATTTAGTGCCCACGGCGTTTCCCCGGAAATCCGCAGTCAATCTGCCTCGCGGAACTTGCAGACAATTGATGCCACGTGCCCGCTGGTAACGAAAGTTCATGCAGAGGCAATTCGTTATGCTCGCGATCATTATCACATTATTTTGATTGGGCACCAGGGCCACGATGAAGTAATCGGCACGATGGGTGAAGCTCCTGAAAGTATCACGCTGGTGGAAACGGCTGAAGATGTCGAAAATCTTTCATTTCCTGCGGAGGCAAAAATCGCGTACCTCACACAGACCACGCTTAGTGTAGAAGAAACGCAGGTCGTTGTTTCACAATTGAAGCAGCGGTATCCGAATATCGAATCGCCCCCCAAGGGAGATATCTGCTATGCAACCACCAATCGTCAACATGCTGTTTCGCAGTTAACGCCACAGGCAGATTTGGTGCTTGTATTGGGAAGCCAGAATAGTTCTAACAGCAAACGGCTACAGGAAATTGCAGCCAGCATGAAGACGCCAGCCCATTTAATTGATGGCGTTGATGAAATACAACCCGACTGGCTGGCAGAAATTGAAACCGTTTTAATTACCGCAGGGGCCAGTGCTCCGCAGGTGGTTGTGCAGGAGTGCATCGATTATTTAGTTGAAAATTACGGGGCGGAACTCGAAGAGATTACAACGCGTGAAGAACATGTTACCTTTCCGATTCCGAAAGAACTTCGAAAAATTCAGGCGACATCCTGATGAATATGAAAGCCGAACTGTCGCAAGCTCAAAAATCCTATTTGGCGTTGAACCTGATCAAAGGGGTGGGGCCGAGAATGCAGATGGTGCTTTTGGAAACGTTCGGCTCCGCAGAAAATGTACTTTCAGCATCGGCTTCTTCATTGAGTCAGGTGCATGGCGTTGGCGATAAAGTCATCAACGCGATTCGCGAGACGAACCCTTACGATGTTGCCCGTAGAGAGTATGAAGAATGTGAAAAACTGGGCGTGAGTCTGATGACATGCGACGATGAACACTATCCGATTTCTTTGAATGAAATTTTTGATCCACCGATTATCCTTTATCATAAAGGGGCGTTGGAACCTGCTGACCAGCTCGCTGTTGCGATTGTCGGTTCGAGAAAATGTACGCCGTACGGAAGGCGGATCGCAGAAAAGTTATCAGCAGGCCTTGCAAGGGCAGGCGTGACAATTATTAGCGGACTCGCCAGAGGCATTGACGCGATTGCTCATCGGGCAGCGATCAAAGCGGGTGGGCGAACGATTGCAGTTTTGGCGAATGGCCTTGCGATGACTTATCCGCCTGAACATGCGGATCTTGCTGAGGAAGTTTCTCAACATGGAGCCGTTCTGACGGAATCTCCCTTACAGATGCAGCCCACACGTGGATTATTTCCGCAACGAAATCGGATCGTCTCCGGGCTTTCGTTGGGCGTCATCGTGATTGAGGCATCGAAAACAAGTGGCACCTTGCACACAGCCAGGCATGCGATGGAACAGGGGCGAGAAGTTTTTGCTGTCCCCGGCCCCATCGACAGTCGTGAAAGTGAAGGTTGCCATCATTTAATTCGAGATGGCGTTAAACTGATTCAAGGCGTTGACGACGTTTTGCAGGAACTGGGACCGTTGATCGAACCGGTTCAATCAACGCAATCAAACAATGTCGAAGTCAGAGTCCCGCGTGAATTGAATTTGAGCCAGCAGCAAACAGATATCCTTAATCTACTCGGAGCAGAACCGTCTTCAGTTGATACTGTGATCGAACAGGCAGGCATCGAACCTTCGCGAGTTCTTTCCACATTGACAATTCTGGAAATGAAGCGACTTATTGAAAGACTGCCTGGAAATCAAATTTTACGCATTCCCCGGTAATTGGTAGCGTAAAAGTGACAGGATATTTTGATAGCCACAGAGGGCACAGAGAACTCAGAGAAATAGATTGAAAGATTCTGAAGTAACTCAACTCCCCCCCCCTTTTTTTTAGGCATGGATTATTTAATAAGTCATTTCTATGATTAGATTTTTTTCTTTTTTTCTCTGTGACCTCTGGGTGCTCTGTGGCTAAAACTTATTTGCTTCCGGCGATGCCGGGTTAGGTAAAGCAGATCTGTTTACGCAGTCGCCTTCGGCTTGCCGTTAAACGAATGATCGATCAATTTTTTACAATATCTATAATAAACCGCTGAGTACGCAGAGATTTATGAATTGACCACGAAACTCATGAAATAGACGAAAAGAAAATGACATCTCCCCTCCCTTTAATTATGTGACTCTGTCTTGGTGGAGCGTTCATTTTATTTTCTCCGCGTCTCTCTGCAAACTCTGTGGTAAATTATGTTGAATGCTTGGTCCCGGTTATTGCTTACTAAAATTGAAAAGGTAAAAGTATGTTTT
>JAJRTM010000267.1 GCA_024278285.1 Planctomycetota bacterium | reverse complement strand
ATCGAGCACTATTTTTCCCGCACCAATCTCTCCCCTCTTTCTATTCCCTGAAGATGCTCTATCATCAGAGTAAAAACAGTCCGTTCGCTGGTTCATCGAATAACGATTACTCTGGAGGCCACAATTGTCAGGCTGGAAAGCCTAACCTACTCACGGCTCACAGAGCCGTGGCACACGATCCTATTCATTGACTCTGAGCCTGTTTCTGGACTGCCTTGAAAGAAGATAGATGTCGCTGCCTCGTTTTAGTGTCAATAATTCTGTGCTGGTCAATATGCTGATGCTGGTCCTGCTGGCAACCGGTGCGGTGATGGCGTTTACGCTGGTGCGGGAGATGTTTCCGGAGACGCGGCCCGATCAGGTGAAGATCGCCGTTGTTTATCCGGCGATTCAACCTGATGAACTCGAAAAAGCGGTCACGATAAAAATCGAAGAGGCGATTCGTGATCTGGAAGATGTCGAAAAAGTGGACTCGGTTGTTCAGGAAGGAATCAGCACCACGACGGCGACTCTCTACAGCGAAGCGGATGACATCGATATTGTCCGAGAAAAAATTGATATCGAAGTGAATTCGATCATCAACGAGTTGCCCGAAGATATTGAGAGTATCACGGTCAAAAATTTCGAGCCGACATTGCCGGTCCTTTCTGTTTCGCTTTTCGGGGGCGGAAGTGAGGCCAACCTCAAAAAAGCGGCTCGCGATTTGCGTGACGAAATTCTGGAACTACCCGGCATCAGCAACATTGCGATTTCTGGTATCCGCGATGATGAAATCAGTATCGAGATCAGCCCGGAACGTCTGTTTGAATATAATCTGACCTTCGAAGATATCGCTGTCGCGATTCGCTCGACCAATCTGGATGTTTCCGCAGGGAATTTGAAAGGGCCTCGCTCGAATACGAATGTGCGGACATTGGGGGAAGAAAACCGCGGCGAAGATCTCGCAGATATCGAAATTAAAACGACGGCATCAGGAACGAAAATATTCCTGGGAGATGTTGCAGAAATTAAAGATGCGTTTGTTGATGTCGATCTGGAAAGTTACTTCAACGGAAAACGTTCGGTGACGCTGGTTATTCAGAAAACAGCAAGCCAGGATGCGATCAAAATTGCTCAGCTCGTTAAGGCGTATGTTCGAGGAAAACAGCAAGTCGATTTCGATGCGTACGGCATTGAAGCGGCTGCCAACCAGCCTTGGATTTCGCGACCGTTTGCGATCGCGGTTGCGTATTTCTCTCGGGCAATCAAAAAACTAACCGGCTCTTCCGACCCACAAAAAGTTTACGAACAAAGTTACGCCAAGCCGTTCCAGCACAATTTTGAAATTGAACTGCATGGCGATCTCTCCCGTTTCATTCAAGGTCGGCTCGATTTAATGACACGCAACGGTCTTTCAGGACTGGTGCTTGTGCTCCTTTCGTTGATTCTGTTTCTCGATTGGAGAGTTGCGATCTGGGCGGCACTGGGGCTGCCGATTTCTTTCATGGGAACTTTTGTTGCAATGTGGTTGTTCGGGGTGTCGATCAATCTGCTTTCGATGTTCGGCTTAATTATCGTTCTGGGGATTCTGGTTGATGACGCCATCGTGATCGGCGAAAATATTTATCGGCATGTTGAAGAGGGCGAAGAATCTGTCGAAGCAGCCGTCAACGGAGCAGAAGAAGTGATGTGGCCCGTCATCGTTGCAGTCACCACGACGATTGCAGGGTTCGCGCCGCTGATGTTTATTCGTGGTCGCATTGGCGATTTTATGAAAGACTTGCCGTTGGTCGTTTTGGCGGCTCTTTCTGTTTCGTTGATTGAAGCGTTGTTGATTCTCCCTTCACATTTGAAGCATCTGAAACGCAAAAAAACGGTTAAAAGAGTGTCGAAAACGCATCTTGGAAAAGCCTGGCATCGGTTGTTGAATTTCAAACATCACCTCATGCACGATTTGTTCATTAAGTATTATGAAAAGCTGCTGCGAATTGCGATGAAATGGCGATACGTCACGCTGAGCGTCGCGCTCGCAACGTGTGCGACTTCCATTTCGTTAATGGTGGGGGGAATTGTTCCGTTTGTTTTTATTCAGAAGATGGATAGCGAAACGATTACTGCTGATCTGGAAATGCCCGTCGGTACCGTGATCGCAGAAACTCGTGATAAACTGATGACGATTTCTAATGTCATCAAAGAACTCCCTGAAGTTCAAAGCGTGCAGACATCGGTTGGCTCGCAAATGAATATCGGCGGCATGGGAGCGACCGGCGGCGGGAAGCAATCTCATCTCGGGCAAGTCGTTGTCGAACTGATGGAAGCAGATGAACGGGAGAAAAAAGGTCTGCGTTCCAGTGATGAATTGATGGTCGAATTTCGTAAGTTGAGCGATTCGTTAACGGGCATCAACTCAATAAAATGGGAGGCATTAAGCGGCGGACCAGCAGGAAAAGATATTGAAATTCGTGTTTCCGGAGAAGATTTTGAGGAGTTGGTTCTTGTCACCAATAAAATAAAAAAAGAGCTTGCCTCTTACGATGGGGTCGTCGATCTGGATGACGATTACGATGTCGGCAAGCGGGAAGTGCAACTGCGCCTGCTCGCATCGGCTCGCTCGACCGGAATCACCGTTCGAGACCTGGGCAACTTCGTTCGCTTTGCCCTGTACGGTGTCGAAGCGAAAAGTCTGACTCGCAACCGGGAAGATGTAAAAATTATGGTTCGCCTGCCCGAAAAGTACCGGGTCGATGTTTACAATATCGAAGCGCTGCGTATTCCCATTCCAGGAGCAGTGACACAATCAGACGATCAGGATTCTCTTTCACGTTGGGTTCCAATTTCAGAAGTAGCCGAATTTACCGAAGCGCGTGGTTACACCAGTATTCATCGCTCGCAACAAAAACGAGCCATTACCATTTTCGGCGACGTGCAGATGTCATCGAATTCTCCCGATGCCGTCGTCGATCAATTTCGAGCTGACTATATTCCCAAGTTACTCGCAGAACACCCCAACGTCACTCTCGAATTTACCGGCAGTACCGAAGAGCGAAGCAAGTCGTTCAGTTCGTTATTTATTGCGTTGCCGGTTGCGTTTCTGATTATTTACATGTTGCTGGCTGGTCTGTTTCAATCTTACATTCAGCCGCTTGTGGTGATGTCCGCCATTCCGTTCGGTATGCAGGGGGCGATTCTGGGGCATTACATTACCGGGAACTCTGTCACCTTTTTAAGCTGTATCGGTTTCCTGGCGCTGGCTGGAATTCTTGTCAATGATTCGCTGGTGCTTGTTGATTTTATCAACCGACGAATTCGCAATGGTGAAGATCCGTTTGAAGCCAATGTGAATGGCGCCAAACTTCGCCTGCGAGCGATCATCCTCACCACGCTTACCACGGCAGCCGGCTTAACGCCGTTGATGTTTGAAACCAGCTTCCAGGCAAAATTCCTCATCCCGATGGCAGTCACACTTACCTACGGTTTAATTTTCGCCACCGGCTTAACACTGATTATTGTCCCCTGCCTCAACATGATGTTCGCCGACTCCAAATGGCTCGGCGATAAATTATGGCGTTTCGTTTTCGGGTAGAGTATCGACTGACATCAACTTGCTGGGTATGTTATAAACTCGTAGGGTCCGCTATTGCGGACCCTACGCCAAAACTGAATAGTTGCTGGCAAATAAAGAATCATATTTAATCAGTTACGGAAAAGGATCGAAGCGATGAACATCTTTGAAAAGATACACGTGCATGGCTTCCGACGTTTATACGATGTCGATTTGAAATTGAAACCGCTCAATGTTTTGATTGGAGCTAACGGCTGCGGTAAAACAACTTTGCTGGATGTTTTTTCGCTACTGTCGGCTTCTGCTTCTGGTGATCTCAATAAAACAATCAGCGAATATGGTGGAGTACCTCAAAATTTAACCGCTTTGAATTCTGTCCCTGGAGAAGGGGCAAGTTATATTCGCTTTGAATTAGATAAGTTCGTTCCTGATTTCGCTCCACTAAAATACGCTATATCGCTCAAACCTCGCGGTCCTTCTTACGAAATCCCAGATGAATCATTGACAATGCAAAGGGATCCAAACAAGCCCGATCCCCAGAAATACATTGAGTCGGTCCACGGCAATGTGCACTATTTTGACCCAGCACAAAGAAAACTCCTGCGACCGGAATGGGATTATGATCCGGTCGAATCAGCGTTGTCTCAAGTCCCCAATATGTTTAAAGAGCCGGAAAGCTTTCGCAAAAATCTGGCTTCTTCGACACATTACCATGTATTAGATGTCGGACGACGTGCGCCGGTTCGGTTGCCTCAGCCGATGCGTGAGGCGAAGTTGCCCGGCAAAGATGGCGAAGATCTTGTGTCGTGCCTTTATTGGATGCGTGAAGCTGACCCAGATCGATTCGAGATTATTGAAGATACATTGCGTGTTGGATTTCCAGGTTTTGAGCGTCTCAACTTTCCTCCCGTT
>JAJRTM010000266.1 GCA_024278285.1 Planctomycetota bacterium | reverse complement strand
GCCGCACATCTGAATTTCCGTTTTCTGCTCCTTCACCACCTGCTGGGCCGCAGCAACCCACGGCCCAACTCCTGCCGTCCCCATGTGCGGAAGTGGATCCTGAGCAACGATAAACTTTTTTTGACTGGGATCGAACATGGTAACCAGTTCGTTTGCCAGTGGGCCGGGAAGTTTGGCGCGTCCACAGGCATTTGATTGACCGGAGAGTATCCATTTCGCTTTATTTTGTTTGTCGGTTACCGGCTCTTTGGCAATAAGCGATGTGCAAAGTATCGATTGAATCAACACAACAGATAGAATTGAAATCGTACGCATTGCTTCTACTCCTTTGACAAGGTATGCGATGAACAATTTAGCGCGAAAAAAAACCTTTTCCTTTTTTTTAAACAGAAATAAAGGAAAAGGGAGATTGGTTTCGTGAAGAAACAAAGAGCTGCTTGAGGATTATTCCTCTTTCTTCTTTTCTTTCTTTTTCTTTCCGGTTGTCGTTTTTACGATGCGTACTTTGGGGAGACCCATCGCTGTCATTTCGTCGTCCCAGCGATCTTCTTCTTTTAATTGCTCGATGCGCTCGTCTCTTTTCAGAACATTGCGTGCTCGAACAAGTCCGCTTTTTGCTTTCAAACTACTGTCGAGTGACATGCTATTCTACCTCTTCAAATTTATCTTCAATGTTATATTTACTGGTCACTTGCGCGTACCTGCCCCTGCTTCTAATTAAGCAGAAGAGCGGTAGACGTTAAACGCTTGGCGGTGTTTCGTCAAGCGAGAAGAGGTTCAATCGACAATTCCGCGTCGTTTCAATTCAGAAACAACCGTGCTGACAATACGCGTTACCTCTTCCGTGTTCACATTTTTACCCGCAGGACCAACCGGACAACCGCCAATTGGCTCGTCGGTAAATCCATGTGAAGAGAGCATACACTGCAATTCTCGACTTAACGTTTGCAGGTCGGTCTGTTGTTCATCAGAAAGTGGTTGTCGCCCTCTTCCCATGTTAAAACCGCGCAACTGAACAGATTCTCTGAATCCTTCCGGGAACTCTGCCGAATAGAGCATGACATCAAACAATTTCAGTAAGTCGTACTGTAACTCCTTAGCTTGTGGGATGTTATGACTGACGGTCAGTTCATACAGCCGTCTTGTCAATTCCGGGACAACGCCTGAAGTCGCGTTTGTTCCGCCATCGCAACCGATAAGCAGCATCGGCATTAATGCGGCATCCCAACCTGTAAGAAAACTGAATTCCGGACGATTCGGCTTCACTGCCTGGATCATGCGGATCATGTGAGGCAAATCGCCTGATGAATCTTTGATCGCGATGATTTTCTCGCATTCTTCACTCAATCGTTGGACAGTTGGCACGTCAATCGGGCTGGCAAACATCGGGATATTGTACAAAGTGACATCAATCGGCGTATTTTTGCCGATTTCTCGAAAGTAAGCGTAAACCGAAGCGGGGCTTAATTTATAGTAGAACGGGGCGACAATCGCGACGGCTCGCACGCCTAAATCGTAGTAATATTCGCAGGCTTTGATCGTTTCCTTCACGTTGGCTTCAGCCGCTCCTGCGAGAATCGGGACACGTCCTGCAGTTTGGTCTGCGATAATTTTGGTGATCCGTTTACGCTCTTCGATCGTGAAACGTGTAAATTCACCTGTTGATCCGTTCGGGTACAGCCCATGCACCCCCTTTTCGATCAGCCAATCGATGTAGCGTCGTAATTCTGCTTCGTTAATCTCGCCAGCTTCGGTCATTGGAACCAAATTGGGCGTAAATATTCCCTGCAATCGTTCAGCCATGTCTTCTTCCGTTTGCTTATCCTGTTGTCATCAAATTATGTATCTTGTATCTGCCTTTTACCTTATCGGTAAGGATAGCCTGAAGTCCACCCTTTGTTCAGCCAAAAAACGATGTTGTCGGTCAGGAAGTGAAAAATAATGCTTCTCTGCAAGGCTGATCGGCATTAATTCCCCAAAACTTCCCTGAGTCTCTTGGCCAATGTATCAAAAGATGCTGGTTTTTGAATGAAGCCGATATCATTTTTTGCGGTCGTTCCAAACTGAAAAATATCTTCAGCGTAACCGGATGTTAAGAGCACTTTGATTTGTGGGTAAAGGGATCGGAATTTTTCCCCCAGTTCAATGCCATTCATTCCCGGCATAGTGACATCTGTGTACAAAACAGAGATTTCGCCCTCATAAGAAGCAGCTAAATGCAGGGCATCTTCCGGGCTGTTTGCTTTCAGAACAGAATATCCGAGTATTTCTAATAGAGCAGCCACTGAATCGAGAACGATTTCTTCGTCGTCACAAATCAGGATTGTTTCTTCGCCTCCTTCAGGTATTTTGATTTCGCCGGGCTCCTGGCAATCTAATTCGGACTCTTCAAGTAATTGAGGCAAGTGAATGGCAAAAGTGGTTCCAATATTTTCTTCACTTTCAACGGTGATAAATCCGCCGCTGTTTGCCACATCTGCAAAGATGGTTGAAAGCCCCAGGCCAGTTCCCTGCCCGACAGGCTTGGTGGTGAAGAAAGGCTCAAAGATACGTTCTTTAACATCGGCTGACATGCCGCAACCGCTGTCTTTTACGAGAAGCCTCACATAAGTACCCGGCTGACAATCCGAGGCAACTTCATTTTCTTCGAGTACGATAGAATCTGTTTGTATGGTAAGTGTCCCACCGTTTGGCATGGCATCACGAGCGTTGATCGCAAGATTTGTTACCGCGCGTTCGATGTCACTTTCATCAGAAAAGACGCGCAGTGAATCGGGAGCCAATTGAAAAATAAGTTTGATTTCAGAACCAGCGATCCAATGCAGCATTTTCCTGTTTTTGGTAATTGTCGTGTTGATATCAAAATGAGAAGCGTTTGGTCTTTTTTTGTGTGCAAAAGAAAGAAGTTGTTTTGTCAAATCAGAGGCAAGAGTTGCAGAATGCTTAATCGCTTTTATGGACCCTCTGAAACTTCCCGGCAAGTCTTTTCCACAATGAGTCAACAGTAACTCTGCATTGCTTAGCACACCAACCAACGCGTTGTTAAATTCATGAGCAACCCCGGCAGCAAGTTGACCAACCGCTTCCATTTTTTGCGAGTGTCGTAGTTGGTCTTGCAGCTTCTGGTTTTCTTCTTCAGCTTGTTTACGTTGGGAAATATCGACAACGCTGCCCACGATAAATTCTTCTTCGTTCAAAATAACACGAACCGCGTGAACTTCAACCGGATAAACTTCGCCCGACTTCGCTCGATGCAAAGAGATAAAAACAGTTGGTTTATCGAAACCAATTTTCAGGAGGTGTTTTTTTGCAGTTGCTTCGTCTGCCAATGCGTCAACATCTAAAACGGACATCTGTTTCAGTTCTGCAAGATTATAGCCGAGTCGTTTACAGGCTCTCTTATTAGCATCAACGAAATTACCTTCCAGGTCGTGAATCAGAATTTGATAAGGCGCATGGTCGATCAGCGTTCGGAAGCGTTGTTCGCTTGAACGTAATGCCTCTTCGGCTTCTTTTCGGTGAGTAATGTTTCGTCCATTGATAACAAACCCCAGCACTTCACCATCATCCCCTCTGTATGGATGGTAATGGACATCCATAAACAACTTGCCATGGGCGGGAAACTGGCACTCATTTTGGAAGTGGACCTGCTTCCCGGAAATACAAATCTCTGCATTGGGTTTGACGACGTTCTCAAAACAATCTTCATCAAACAGGTCCATCGCGGTCAGTCCGACAAGTTCATCGCAGGTGAGTTCAAAGGCATCCAGATACGCTTTATTGGCGGCAAGATACTCGAAATTTTTATTCAAAATTGCCAGCATATCTGTCGAACTGGAAACAATTTCTTTGTACTGTTTCAGTTCTTC
>JAJRTM010000265.1 GCA_024278285.1 Planctomycetota bacterium | reverse complement strand
TTGAGTGAGAAATAACAAAATCGGAACGGTATTATTTCTCTTCGTGTATCGATTTTTAGTGAGAAGAAAATTCATCAATGTTACGAATCGACTCCCTGTTATTGATTGTGGTTACCACAGTATTGGCGACCAGTTCATTGAACGCGAAAGAAAATCAAACAAGCTCATCAGTTCCCCAAATTGATGCAAGCCATCTCGAGTTCTTTGAAAAAGAGGTTCGTCCGTTACTGATTAAACATTGTTACGACTGTCATGGCGAAGGCGAAGTTGATGGCGGCTTGGCGATTGATTCACGCGAAGGAATTTTACTTGGTGGAGACAGCGGCAAGGCCATCGTTCCGGGAAAGCCGGATGATTCGTTAATCATTGAAGCGATTCGTTACAAAAACGAAGATATGCAGATGCCCCCGGATGGGAAAATATCGCAGGCAGAAATTAAAGTTCTTGAAAAATGGATCAGACTCGGTGCGCCCGATCCGCGAGAGATAAAAGCAGGCAGCGAACATAAAGCAGCCATGGGAATGAGTGTCGCAGATGGCAAAAAGTTCTGGTCATTCGTGCCGATTTCAAATCCCGATGTTCCCGAAGTTAAAGACAAAAATTGGGTCAAAACACCGATTGACGCCTTTGTTTTAGCAAAACTGGAAGAAAATGATCTCCAGCCTGCTCTGCGTGCATCGAAAACAACGCTCATTCGTCGGGTCACGTTTGATTTAATTGGACTGCCCCCCACGCCGAAAGAAATTAAGGTATTCGTTACAGATAAATCTCCCGAGGCTTTTGAGAAAGTTGTTGAACGACTTCTGAATTCACCACAATACGGCGTGCGCTGGGGCAGGCATTGGCTTGATGTGGTGCGCTATGCCGATTCCAACGGTATGGATGAAAATCTCGCGTTCGGCAACGCCTGGCGATTTCGAGATTATGTGATTGATTCATTCACCCAGGACCAACCGTTTGATCGTTTTTTAATTGAGCAGCTCGCTGGTGATTTATTACCCGAAGCGAATCGAAAAACGATTACCGCAACTGGTTTTCTGAGCCTTGGTGCAAAGGTTCTTGCAGAGCCGGACCGTGAAAAGTTGGCGATGGATACCATTGACGAACAACTTGAAGCGGTCGGAAAGGCGTTTTTAGGAATGTCGTTCGGTTGTGTGCGGTGTCACAATCATAAGTTCGACCCCATCATGCAGGCAGATTATTATGCACTGGGGGCGATCTTCAAAGGGACTAAAACATTTGGCGATTCCAATACGGGTGCCATCAAGCATTGGCACGAGCATTCTTTCGCAACAAAAGAAGAGTTGGAATCGCTGAAAAAAATCAATGCAGAAATCGCAAAAAAGAAGTCGGCTGCTTCGTCCTTCAAAACAAAAGCAACCGCTAAACTTCGAGGCGAATCTCGCAAAAAAGCAACAGAGTATTTATTGGCAGCCGTTCAGTTTGATACCGCCGCGTCGCTTAAACAGGTGCAGGATATTGCAGAACCGCTCGGGTTGCACGCCCGCATTTTGCATCATTGTCGATTGCATTTGGAATTTCATCGTGACGATCCCTTCTTCGCCAAATGGCACGAACTGAACGCAAAGCAGGATGTTGCGGGAATTAAGCATCACTACGAGCCACTTTTTGAAGAAGCAGAAATTGCATTTCAGGCGGCTAAAAAGAAAGACGCCAAAGCGAAAAAGCTGGACGATGCCCGCCTCGAACCGGTTCGAGCAGCCTTGTACGACTTGTACGGTTTTCTTGAAGTCCCTGCCAAACCGGAATTTGCATTCGATCAGGAAATGCTGAACGAATACTATCGGTTGATGGAAGAAGCTCGGATATTGGAATCGAATGCGCCGGACGAAACCGCTGCGATGGCGGTCGCTGATGGCGAGGTGCAAAAAGAGTTGCCGATTCATATTCGGGGCAGCCATCGGAATCTGGGAAAACCTGTTGCTCGCGAGTTTCCCGAAGTGATGCGAACCTCTTTGGTCCGACCTGTTTTTCGCAGCGATCAAAGTGGTCGCCTGGAACTGGCTCGCTGGATGGCAAGCACGTCGCATCCCTTAACTTCTCGGGTATATGTCAACCGGATTTGGCGTTGGCATTTTGGTGCAGGGATTGTCAAGACGACGGATAACTTCGGGAAAATTGGCAGTGAACCAACTCACCCGGAACTTCTTGACTGGCTCGCCCGGCGGTTCATGGAAACGGGCTGGTCTACCAAACAGATGCACCGTCTGATCCTCTCTTCCAATGTTTATCAGATGCGTTCTCAAACGAGCCATGAACAGGCAGCAGTAATACTCGCGAAAAAAGTTGATCCTGAAAACAATCTTCTGTGGGAATTTCGCATTCAAAGGCTTGAGGCAGAACAACTTCGAGATGCTGTTCTTGCAGCATCCGACAGACTTGATACATCTTTGGGAGGCAAAACGGTGCCTCTTCGAAATCGGCAGTTCGTTTTTAATCATACCTCGGTCGATCACACAAAATACGATTCACTCAGGCGAGCCGTTTATCTTCCCGTTATCCGGAATAACCTTTATACATTATTCGAGCAATTCGATTTTCCCGATCCCACGACACCAACCGGTAATCGAAATGCAACCACTGTGGCACCGCAGGCGTTACTGATGTTGAATTCTCCTTTGATCTTGGATTCTGCAGATGCGTTGGCAATCGCATTGATAAAGCAAGCAGTCCCTGATGTCGAAAAGATAAAAGTTGCGTACCTTAAAACAGTAGGACGGGAACCAACCGAGCAGGAATCAAAAAGGGCGATTGATTTTATTCAAGGAATTTCCGGCTTGGCGATGCTTGATGCCGCCAGGGTGGACCCCGTTCAAAAACAACGAGCCTGGTCGCTGTTTTGTCAGGCTTTATTTTCCAGTAATGAATTCATCTATGTGAAGTAATGAAGAATAGTGAGGTAATGATGAGCACCGATTTTGCATTACAACAACGAAGAATGCTGCTGAAAACTTCGGCTGTTGGGTTTGGTCACCTGGCGTTAACAGCCATGCTGGGGCAGGAAGCGATTGCGGACCAGAAGCAAATTGCATCAAACAATCCGCTGGCGCCCAAGCAGCCGCATTTCCCGCCTCGCGCCAAACGCATCGTCTTTCTGTTTATGAAGGGGGGGCCGTCTCATGTCGATACGTTCGATCCCAAGCCGATGCTCAGTAAGCACGATGGAACACC
>JAJRTM010000264.1 GCA_024278285.1 Planctomycetota bacterium | reverse complement strand
TTCTCCGACAGAATATACTTCCCGGCTGACGAAAATCTCAACATCAAATTGAATAGCGGGTCGGCAATCCATGACGACAACGCAAAAACGATGTAGCAAAATAAAATCGGATAGATAAATGGCTGCAAGGCAGGATTATTTGCGGCCAACTTGCTGGCAACTCGAAAAAGAAAGTAGGCGCCAATGATGATTCCCCAGCGCATGCCAGGGGTCATTGAAGCCATCCAGAACATGTACCCAAGCATCATTCGATAAAGAATGTTTCCACTTTTCAAAGCTTCAACCATTCCCTGACGTGCCCATTCATTACCCGGCTCTAATCGCAACGATTCACGAAAATGTTCCAATGCCTTTTTTCGGTCCCCTGCTCTTAAAGCCTGCCAACCGTTATTGGCGTGAGTCTGCGAATTATCGGGGTCTTTATTCATCGCAGATTGCAGCGAATGCCTGGCTTCTTCTTTGCGTCCCAGTTGTTGCAGGCAACAGGCTTTCAGATTGATGCAATCAACATCTTCCGGATCAATGGTCAGTCCGACTTCAACCTGTTCCAAAGCTTTTTGCCAAAGACTGCGTTCAAAATAAATCGAAGCCAGCAGGCAATGATAATCTGCATCTTCGGGGTCGAGTTCAATTGCAGTTCGAATATGCGTTTCCGCTTCCTTCAAACGTTTACGCTGCTTGTATACCAATGCAGCAATATAATGCGTTCCAGGGTGAGCAGGTTCGATGGAAAGGGCTGTCTGGGCTGCTGCAGTCGCCTTTTTCAGTTCGTCCAGTTGCAGGTATGCAATCGCCTGGAGCATATAACCATCGAATTGATCGGGGTTTGAGGCAACATATTGAGCCAGCTCTTTCAAGGCATCTTTGGGGCGATTTTGTTCAATCAGCAGTTGCGCCCGGGTATAATGTGCAGACATATAATCTCAATATTAAAAGAGTTTGATAATAGATCAACGGAATTGAATTTGCCCCCTGAGTATTGATCTTAGTATCTTATCAATGAAATGCTGCGAAAAAGTGGCAGGATATTTGATAAGAATTGTTTTGAACCACAAATAAACAGAAATGAAATCATTCCATTGCACCTTCAATTTTTCAGTTCGTCGTAGGATGGTGTGCTTGCACCCATCTTCGCGTGCCCAGTTGCGTTCAATGAGAAATAGAGAGTGAAATTTGTTATTATCCTGCCATTGATTCACCGGCGTGAGACTGATATAGCATTAGATTTATAATAGTGGAAATCACATTTGATGGGTGCAAGCACGCCATCCTACTTTTTCTAACGCCTAATACCTACTACCTAACGCCTACTTTCCTGTTTGGTTCCGGCTACGCCGGGTTAGGATTTTATCAATGAAATGCTGCGAAGAAGTGGCAGGACATTATTACCATGAAGAGGAACAAAATAAAACCACTGATCATCCAGGAGATCAAGAAAGAAGAAATATTGAACAGGTACTCCGACTGAAAATTGATTCGCGATCATTCACGTTTATTCGCGGTTCGATACCTTCAAAATCAGGCAGACCTGTTTTCGCAGTCGCCTTCGGCTTGCCGTTAAACGAATTATCTCTCAAGTACACCTTAATCAGAGGACCAGAAATTATTTATTCCCGTTCGGCTTATAACCACGCGACAACCACCAGCGTTCAAACAGTAGTGCATCCATACGTAAGTCCTGTTCGGTTTGATATTCTGCGTTCACTTCGCTGACAATCAGGCCGCGGTAGTTCGCTTTTTCGAGCAAATCCCAAACACCGAACACGAACTCACGATTACAGTACATCGGGCGATGCTCCTGCTCACCAGGAACGTAGCCGGGTAAATGAACGTGATAAAGTTTGTTTGCGTGGCGATCAAGAAATTTGTCGAGCATTTTCAGAACTCGATCCAACGGGGCATCTTTAAGCGTGAACTTCCAGAGGTGTTCCACATCGAGATTCAATCCGGGGTTGTTATCTGCCCAGTTCCAGAATTCTTTTTCATTTAATTGATGATTTTCGATAGCGAGTCGAATGGCTGGTTCTCGTGAAGCAAATTCATTTTCCCAGGCATCGAACATCGGTTGATGAATAACCATCGCGTGGCAGTCTAATTCGCGATAAAGCTTCACGGCTTGCTTGACTGACTGGGCATCATTTTTTTTGTTCGGAAAATGCGGAACATACTCGCAGGGATATTTTTTGGCGATTTTGATGATTTGTTCTACATCTTGCAGTAGATCTGAACTGAGCCAGAATTCAGCATATCGGAAGCCAGCAACCCATGCTCGTAAAAAATCAACAGACGCAGGTACAAACTTGGTGGCAATCTTGAGCATCGATACAACTCAACTTCCCTGTCTACTAACAAGTAGAGCCTCAGCAACACACGGTGCTGAAAGAAGAAGCTATTGTATTCACTTTTGCCAGGGTTTGAAGTCTGTTCCGCCAGATTCTGCAAAACAGATTGAACGCAGGGTAGACATTCTTGACTACCTGTTAATTGCGGGAAGCTTTAACACGACAGACAGGAATGTCTGTTGCTCCTTTTTGAATTGATAGAAATTCCATCAATCTGATAAAGGCTGCCACATGCTTTGGAAGAAAATTAAGGCGTTTTAATTTTCAGATGACCGTAAAGCGTTTCACTCCTGCGAAGAATAAAGAATTTCACCGGACTGAAAGTGCTGCGTTGGGGATGATCGAGTACATAGGTGAT
>JAJRTM010000263.1 GCA_024278285.1 Planctomycetota bacterium | reverse complement strand
GACAATAACTGTCCGATCTCATTTTTTATTAGCGGCGTGCGTCTGATCCATCCAAACGGTTTGAATAATGTTACGCTGATTCGGTTCAGGATCGTTTCCCGTAAAACGGACAGTTATTGTTTTGGCAATGCTTAGTTACACAGACAAAAGCAAACCTGCGAACCTAATAACTTTTCCACAAGGAATCCATTGGACACCAATTCGAATGTGAGCGAAAGAACTCTTCTCCGGACAGTGTAGGCAATTGTATTGAGCACGACAACAAAAAAACCGGCGACCAGACTTCATTGCAGAAGTGCTGATCGCCGGTTGAATTCGGCTTGAAATCGTTTCTTAACTCAGTTTGTCAATGGTCCCGCACAGCGAATCAGATGATCGTGGTCGATGTAGACAACTTCCTGAGTCGCATCGTCGTGGCTGAAAGGAATCGGCCAGGTAGAGCGGATTGTTTTATCGAAAAAGATCGTACATTTGTAGTGACAGTGATGAAGCTTGGCTGGCCCAACCATCGGGTAGTATCTGCAATCGTCCACTCGGTCGACGATTGGTTCAATCGTCATGCGAACGTTATTGCGAGAAGTTTCTGAGACAAACCACATTCCGCCGGAAATATCGTCGGGCAGTGCTCGCATCACTTCATCGGGAGAAGGAGGATCCAGGCAGAAGATGGGAGCATTTTCTCCTTCAACAGGATCGAGAATCGGCACTTTGTCGTACCGTTCTTCTTCCCAGTATCTATCTTCAATTTTCTGAGTCCAGTAAGCACTCACGGGAATCAACGGCGTTGTTTCCCAGAAACGTGCCAGGTTAAATGCCAATCCCAGCATGCCGCCGGTCATTGTGCAGCCGCTGTTGGACATTACCATGCCGGCTAGAATCACGCACATGGAGAATCGTCTGAGGAAGTATCGCCAGTTGATCATTTTCAAATCTCCGAATCCCTGGGGTGATTGGCAGGCATCTCTGCTGCGAATCGATGTTATTACTGACGACCAAAAGTATGGTCACTTGAAGAGTTTCATTTATTCGGCTGAGTCAACTACTCAACCTAAGAAAACGTACACAACGTGATTCTTACTTCTCTTATCGAACGCTCACCGTGGCTATCTTGTGAAAATATTCCGATTTTGCGGTTAATAACAAAAATTCGGGCAGTTTTAGACCAGATTGAACGAACGGGGGCATGCTCACGCTGGTATGACAGCGTTCCTGTTTCCAATAAACGTTCCTGCGTGGACATGCTTTTGTAGCTCTCCAGGTTTTTCCAGAAATATAGGTTGTTAGTCGGGTCCGCTATTGCGGACCCGACGCCAAAGCTGAATAGTTACGAAATGCTGCGTAAAAGTGGCAGGATATTTTTGGAAATCGTAGGCTGGGCCAGATTATTCATTAGCCGCAGGAATCTAGCGTGGGCTGGTAAATAACCCGGAAAATGGGGGGGGGAGTCAGGGTGTTTTCGTGTTGAGAAACTGTTGCGAGAAATAACGGTTTCGTGTGCCACGGCTCTGTGAGCCGTGTTGCGTTGGAGTGAGAATATCCTGTTAAAATCAAGCTTGATTTTCAGTTTGCACGGCTCACAGAGCCGTGGCACACAGAGTGAAATCAAGAGCCAAGGCGCAACAGTGCAACTGGCAACAACTTAAGAAATTTAACAGCCCAGCGCCCGGCGGCTGAATAGCTACATCTATAAAAAAAGCACTTTCGACCAATTGATCGAAAGTGCTGCATCATTCAAAATTGATGAATATCACTTTGACATTCTCAAGGTCTCAAATTAGTTCCAGTTTTTAGGCTGCATAAACCACCACCAGCGTTCTGTTTTGGGACTGAATTTGAGTTGCCATTGTCCGTCGTCCCATTCGAGTGTCGAACTTCGCCATCCCATTGGAACCTGCGGGTAAGGATAGAACGGTCCGATGTAAGGGAATGCACTGGCTGAATACTGCTTCGGATAACTGACTGCAGCGGAGTTTGGATACGCTGCGTAAGTAGGCCAGGCATAGTTCGGTAAGTTTGGTTGATTGTAAACCGGATTGACAGGTCCTGGTCCGCCATGCCCGTAAGATGGGCCGCCCATCATTGGCCTCGGTCCGGGTGGTGGTCCCATCGCTCCCGGATGATGATGAGGAGGAGCAGGTGCCAATGCTGGTGGTGCAGCACCTGGTTGTGGTTGGAAAGCTGCTGTCTGTCTCACTGGTGTGCCAATGACACCAAGTTGGTTATTAACAGAGTTCACACCTGGAACTTGAGAAACAACGCGAGATACATGAGCCCGCTGCTCCTGGCTTCCTACACTTCCATTAAGTGAAGCAACGCCGTTTTTATAATTGATGGAAATATCGTAACCGGAAAGACCAGTTCCCCGCAGTGATTCTGCGATTGAATTGGCAACCTGCTGGTTACTCAGTTTGCTACTCGGTTTGTTACTGACTGGTTGTTGTCCACCAACTTGTTGAATTGGCGAGAGAACCGGAATTTGATCCGGTGCCTGGAATGCTGCCTGCTGAACCTGTGATTGCGGTGCAGGAGATTGTGTTGGCTGCTTGAATGCAGTTTGAACAATGGCGTGTTCCGCATCAGGTGAAATCAAGCCAAGGCGATTATTCACTTTGTTCACGCCAGCGATCTGCATGACAACCTGCTCGGCGACTGCTTTCTGTCGGGAATCTTGAATCATCCCTGTCAGGGTTGCAACGCCTTGCTTGTACTCAATGTTAATGTCGTAGCCGGTCAGCCTGGCTTTGCGAAGAGCACCAGCGATTTGTTCAGCCACCTTCTGGTTTGACTGAGTTTCTGCTGGGGTTTTACTTTTTGCCGAACTGGGTGACCTGAATGGATTGGGTAGGCTGAAAGGGCCTTTTGCCATCACCAAATTCGGAGACATGGCGAGGATCCCCAATGTCAGGATCCACTTGCTGTTAATGGGCATTGGGTAGTTACCTCCGTGTCTGAATGCCTCTCTCCCGAGGGGAGCTGCTTCTTCCCACATCAGATGGGAAAATCGATTTGAATGATGCCTCGTCGGCTTGAAAGATGCCAAAACAACTTCAAGCCAGAAAATTCGCCGCCGTTGGTTTCGTCCTGAAAGACGGCGAAGTTGCCAGGCGTCCTGCCCGACAGTACTCTTAGCTGCTCCATTAACTTTGCAGGGGACATCATTTTAACTGACGAACGACCTGCGGAATGGTGTCGCTGATTCTATGATCGGTTGTTTTGGTCCGATTAAACAATTTATTCTGATTATTTCGCCAGATTTTCGGGGGAGTTACTCAATTTTCTTCTGCCTGAAACTAAAGGTGTATCCATGGGTTCACGTTATGTTCCTGTTTTTGTGGATCAAGAATTGAAATCAGCCGGTATTCGTAACATTTGCACGGCTCAGTGCCGCGATTCAGTGGCATCGAAAGACTGAAAGAGCTATCCTCCGTTTTAGTTAATGAAAAAAGTAACTATTCAACGGTATTTGGCTTGGACTGGAATTGTGTGTAGGATCTGCTATTGCGGACCACCGCACAAATAGCGGGATCCACTTCCCATCGTGGTCCACGGGTAACGGATCCTACGCCAAAGCTGAATAGTTACCTAAAAAAGAGATCTCAGATGATCGGTTGCGCCTGTGACCGTCTTTAACGTAAAAAGTGCTGTACGAAAATAGATTAAGGTGGAATTGAAATGCCTCGGAAGCTGCCAAGTCGACAGGAATTACGAAAACAAGTGGAAGCCGCTGAGGCTGCCGGTCTTGATGAGGAATCCCCAAAGAAAAAAGTCAAAAAGAAAAAAGCAGCGAAAAAGCGTGCAACCCGGAAAGTGAAAGACGCCGTTCCGGAACGCAAACGTCTTGTCTGGGTGATTTATACGGCTACTCTGCGCGAAGAAACTCGCTTTCCCTACGATCAACGAAAACAGGCCGAAGAGAAACTCGAACATCTGCTTGCCAAGGGGAAACGAACTTATTTCATGCAGCCCGTGAAAGAATTAATTTCCGGGGAAGCTGCTCCTGTTCCTGTTGAAGAGCCAGAAGAAGAGAAAGCAAAAGTTGCGGCAGACGACGCAGATTCGGCTGACGAAAACGACGAGGATGACGAAGACAAAGAGGACGAAGAAGAGGAAGATTAAGTCATACTCGAATTTCTTTTACCGTTCTTCAAAATAATAAGGCTTGCCGAGCAAGCCAGTATGAGTGTTCAAATAGATTTATCTTTGGGAGAAACCCCGTGTTGAAGCGTGTTTTGGTGACTGACAACCTCTCTACTGCTGGCTTAAAAGTTTTAGAGGAAAATCCGGAAATTGAATTGGTGATCAAGACCGATCCCAAGTTAACTGTTGAACAACTTCGTGAAGAATTACAAAATGCAGACGGAATTGTTATTCGTTCTGGCACAAAGCTAACCGCAGAAGTTCTCGAAGGGCAAACTCGGCTCAAAGCGATTGTTCGTGCAGGTGTTGGTGTTGATAATATCGATATTCCTTCTGCGACCAGGCAGGGTATTGTCGTGATGAATACGCCGGGCGGCAATACTGTCAGTACCGCAGAACATACTATTGCGATGATGATGGCTCTTTCTCGAAATATCGCACCGGCTGGGGCGAGCATGCGAGAAGGAAAATGGGAGCGAAAACTCTTTACCGGTACACAATTGGCTGGAAAAACACTTGGAGTTGTTGGTTTGGGTCGTGTTGGCATCGGTGTGGCCCAGCGCGCCCAGGCACTGGAAATGCGAGTTCTCGGCTACGACCCGTTCATCTCTTCCGAACGGGCAAGTGAATTCGGCATCGAACTTTATCGCGATATCGACGAACTGATTCCGCATTGCCAATTCTTGACTGTCCACACTCCGCTGACGGACGAAACTCGCGGAGTGATTAACGCAGAACGTATCGCAAAGATGCCCAAGGGAGTCCGCATTATCAACTGTGCCCGAGGCGGTATTGTTGATGAAAACGATCTGGCTGATGCAGTTGAATCTGGGCATGTTGCCGGAGCGGCTTTCGATGTTTTCACAAAAGAACCACCGCCTGAAGACTTCAGACTAACAAAACTTCCCGGCGTACTGGCAACCCCTCACCTGGGAGCCTCCACCGACGAAGCCCAGGATTTGGTTGCTGTTGAAGCAGGCGATATCATTTCAGGTTTCCTGACACGCAATGAAGTTCGCCATGCGATCAACATGGCTCCCGTTTCTGCCTCCGAGATGGAAGGCATGAAGAAGTACATCGACCTTGCGTATCGATTGGGTCTTTCCCTTGCCCAGCAAACGCACGGCGAAGGAATTAAATCGGCAGAGATCAGCTATCGGGGCGAAGCAGCCAGTAAGCACACACGCCTGCTGACTTCCTCGTTCGCTTCGGGCCTGCTTTCTTCTGCCTTGGGAGATCGCATTAACATCGTCAATGCCAACATGCTCGCTGAAGAGCGAGGCGTGACGATTAGCGAACAGACCTCGAAAGAAGCAGGCGATTTTTCCACGATGATTGCAGGAACGGTTGTCACTGATAACCGCACGTTAAAGGTTGCAGGAACCATATTCGGTCACGAATATCTTCGCATGGTGCAGATGGATGATTTCCAGTTGGATGCGTATCTGGATGGTTGTCTGCTCATCTACCGGCACCGCGATGTTCCCGGCCTGATTGGCTTCATCGGTTCAATTTGCGGGGAAAACAACCTCAATATCGCGCACATGTCTTTAGGGCGATCACAAAAAGAGCCGGGCGGCGATTCTGTTGCTGTCATCAATCTCGATGCCAAACCTTCTGATGATGTCCTTGAAGAAATTCGTAACCACGCTGATGTAACGGGCGTTGAAATTGTTGAACTCCCAGAAGCCGGCGCCCCACTCCCCTGGCTTGGTCTGTAATCAATAACGAATCGGATAAAAACGTAACTGTTTAGTAATGGTAGTGCCTTTTCAGGTTCGATGTACCAACCCAAAAATGAAGACGGCGGGTGGCACTGCGAAAATGAAAATTGGGTGCCACTGCCTGGCTTGTCCAGCAGTGCGAATTACAACTGATCTTTCATCATTAAGCAGAGCCGACTTTAACGTCCTCTTCTGTTTTAATACGAAAAGTCCATCTCCGCGACCGCACTGCTGGGCAAGCCAGCAGTGGCACCCGACGCAGTCACAAGAGGCCGAGAATGTGGCCTACCAATATCAGGGAACCTCTATTTATTCAAAAATCTCCTCTTGAACGGAGGGTAGACATTCTTGTCTGCCTATCATACAGCATGCTCTTACGAGGCAGACAGACAAGACAGACAGGAATGTCTGTGCTCCTTTTTAATAAATAGAGGTTCCCTATACTTTGAATCTCAGCTTTTCAGGTCTCACCTTGACTCAATCCGTGAAAGTATCATACAAACCCCACTATACATCGTGAAAGCCACGAAAAAAAGACAAACGGAAACAGCAAGGATGCTTGTAATGAATTCAGTACGATTATTGTTTTTGCGGAACATTATCACTTATCTACCGTCACTGCTTATAGTTACGGCAGTAGCTCTTTTCCCTGGCTGCAATAAATCGTCGAGTGAATTACAAACCGAATCGAAAGATGCGCCTGCAGAGGAATTGCATCAAGTAGATGGGAGCCGGAGTCCATTGGACGAATTTAAGTTGGACGAGCTTCCTGCAGACGCACAGCCATCAATTCTGACAATTACCCCTGCTTCCAGTTCAAGCTCTTCTGACGGCCCAGAGTTCAAAACAGCCGGGATGAGCAAACAGTCAGAAGACTACGGCCTTCCTGCATCGGGAACGCCGGAATGGGATATTCGTCAGATTGCCCTGTTGATCGCCAAAGAAGTCCATCTTAATTCTGGCACTCAATCCCAGCAACGAATCACGTCACTGAATATTTCTACTGATGAAACTGCAAGACGTATTATTGCGTTGGCTTCTCATGCCATCTCAGCAACGCATCAACGCCCCGAAAAAGAGTTGATTTTCAATGCGGCGATTCAATCGCTGATGGATGCCCGCTTGAAACTCGCGCTCGCTGGTGAGAAAGAATCTCTGGATGCTATTTATGAAGATGCAGCCACTATTGCCAGGGAGCGACCTGGGTCTCCTGCATCGATCATCACAGCGGGAGCCGTCGTGCGACTGGCTGCAGAAATGGCTCGCCAGGGAGAAAGTGATTCGCCCTGGGTCAGTGAATATGTGCGGCAAGTCAAGCTGTTTGCCATGAATTTCTCTCAAGAGGAAGCACGTGCGATTGTGCAACTAACCTCTGCGGGTGAATTTTGCGAACAGCAGCAACTGATTCTTCCTGCAATTGAATGTTACACGATGATTCAACAGCAGTTTCCCAAATCTCCTTTCCGAAAAAAAGCAGAAGCGGCATTACAACGGCTCGGGTTAATCGGTAAATCAATCAGTCTGGAAGCTCCAACAATTAGCGGTTCGACGCTTCGCCTTTCAGATAAAAAAGGGAAGCCATGCGTGCTTGTTTTCTGGTCGGTCAGGTCAGCAGCCTTTCAAAACGATATCGCCCTGTTGAATCAACTGGTCACTGAGGCAGGGATTCAACTTATTGGAGTTAACATGGATACTGACGCAGCAGCCGTCAAGCAATTTATTGAGGCCAACCAGCTCGCCGGGGAACATCTCTTTTACCCAGATGTGTCACTCCAGGGAGCTTCCCAACCGCTGGCTCGCCAATTTGGGATAAACATCGTGCCAACCTATTGGTACATCGATGCCCAGGGAAGAGTTCGAGCAACGAATGTCTCCCGCGAACAACTGAATTCATTAATTAAAAAATAGTGAGGGGATTCCCTGCAATAACACTGTTTTGTACATTTGATCAACTCAATTGACCGAAAGTCCTACGTAATGTGGGCTTTTCGGTCTTTTTTTTTGAAAATATTTTCATTTTATATTCAGTCTGTCTTTTAATGATAAAAAATAGAATATTCGCTTATTTTTAAGTCTTTTTTCATGTTGGGTGACAGAATCTGACACACTAGACAGAATCATGCTGAATGTTTATCTATAAGATGTCCGTTTAACCATTGACTTAGGCACACTGGTATATTAGTAATTATCCTAGTTGACATCCATTTTTAATATGGAAATTTAGTTTCACCCATTGGGCCTGCAATTTTTGTGATGTCAGCATTAACTTTTGGGTTCTCTTGAAAAAGTTCACTCACTGTGAACTTGCGTTCTATTCAGGAGACAAAGTTTGGACATCCAGAGAGGAGTACTATTATGATCACTAAAGCTCACCCCCCGTTAACAGAACGTCAGCAAGCGATTTATGATTTTCTCAAAGATAAAATCATGAATCGGGGCTACGGTCCGACCGTGCGAGAAATCGGCAACCATTTTGGAATCCGCTCTCCCAACGGCGTCATGTGTCACCTCAAAGCTCTTGAGCGTAAAGGTTTGATTACTCGAGAATCTCACATGTCTCGGGCAATTCAATTGACCGATCATTCGCAAATGAGATCGACTTCAATGAAGTTGGCCGGACAGATTCAAGCTGGTACACCAGTTCTGGCTGTCGAAGATGAAGATAAAGTTGATTTTTCAGGATTGTTTGACGACGATTCACGTTTCTGCCTGCGAGTCAAAGGAGACTCGATGATCGAAGATCATATTGCAGAAGGTGACTATGTTGTCGTTAAAAAGCAAAACACGTGTAACGATGGCGATATCGTTGTTGCCCTTGTTGATGGCACCGATGCAACACTGAAAAGGTTCTACAAAGAAGCAAATCGCGTTCGACTGGAACCTGCCAATTCATCGATGAAACCGATTTTCTCCAACAATGTCGAAATACTCGGAGTTGTTCACGGCGTCATCAGGCAATACCCGGCGTAGCCTAACCTACGTACGAATCATCAAAAGATCCTGCCACTTTTGCGCAGCATTTGATTGATAAGAGCCTAAGGCAGATCGTACTGGGTTCGAGAAAATAGATGCAGCCTCACTGTTGTGATCGCTGCCTGTGCTGGTACGTTGTTTTGAGCGAGGATATCCTTTATCAGGTATCCTCGCTTTTTTCTTTCCTCGCTCCTATTTGATGAGTTTGATTTTACATGAATTTAGGTTGTCAGTAAGATTTACGAGGAGCGACCCCCTACGCCAAATTTCAAGACATCTTTCAAAAACAAGGCGGAAACAACAATGCAGAACAAACGCAACGCATTCACGTTGATTGAACTATTGGTGGTTATTGCAATCATTGCGGTTCTGGTTGCGTTGCTGCTTCCAGCCGTGCAGCAAGCGCGCGAAGCGGCGAGGCGGTCTTCTTGCAAAAACAATATGAAGCAGCTTGCTTTAGCACTGCATAATTATGCCGATGCTCATACAGTTTTCCCATTGGGGGCAGCCGTCGATCTAGGTGTGACATCAACAGGAAACAACGGCTCGTGGGGTGTACATGG
>JAJRTM010000262.1 GCA_024278285.1 Planctomycetota bacterium | reverse complement strand
GAGAGACCCAGACACAATCGATCTACCGCCGGGTGTTCTGTTTGTCCTGCCTCCGCTGCGCTTCGGCAGGACAAACAGAACACCTACCAATTAAACATTTAACATCTTACAATTAACATACAAGACTCAGAGATCACGGAGAAAAATACTCACGCAAAGACGCGGAAGACGCAAAGAGTTTCCCACATCGCGTTCTAAAATAAATGAGATTCAAATGAACAAATGAAACCACTTTTGTTTTTTTTCTTTTTCTCTGCATCGCTGCTTCTTTGCGTGAAGCTCTTTTTCAAGAATCAGAGACCTCTTTTTGCATTGCCTCAGTGTTCTCCGTGTCTCCGTGGATCACATTTTTCTTTTTCGTAAAAAAAACATCCTGCCATTTTTTCGCAACATTTCATTGATAATAGCATAACCATTCCAATTCGATATATCATTGAAAGCAACCTGGCACGCGAAGATGGGTGCAAGCACACCATCCTACTTCTCTTGCGGGGGACGTTTCCAGATGGCAGAGGCTGCGATGCCGACCAGTAAAATTGTTAATGTTCCGACGACTATTACCATGAACTTATGAAACGGACTTTGCAGATGTGCCAGCGATTCCGGCCAAATGTCTGAAGTTGAAACAACCATCCAAATTAAAACCAGTGAACCGGCTAATACTCCCGTAACCGCAGCCGCGTTGCCAGCCTGCCGGCTGATGATGCCGAGTAAAAATAATCCAACAATTCCACCACCTAAAATACTGGAAAGAGTCCACCAGATATCTAAAACGCTGTCTGTCAGGCTGACTAACGATAATGCCATCGCGGTGCCAAAAATCCCCCAGACGACCGTCGAAAGATGAAGTACCGACATCAGTTGATGATCGGTCGCATCGGGCCGAAAAAATCGTTGATAAAAATCGCTCATCACCAATGTTGCTGAGGAATTCAAAGAAGTGGAAACGGTACTCATCGCCGCTGCAAAAATCGCTGCAATTAAAAGGCCAGTCACGCCGGGCGGAAGATACTTGGCAATAAAATGTGGGAAAACTCGGTCACCAATCTCTTTGTTAGTCAGTTTGGAAGTAATTTCATCGACCTGCTGGCTGTACTTTGGAGCCAGAATTTGTTTTCCATCTGATGTAGTTGTATAAGTCGGTTGAATCCCTTTTTGCAAAAGACGCTGCTGAGCGACGATCTGTTTTACTTCAGGAATATCAGTTTGATTCGTGTGATAAAACGCGAAAAGGGATGTCCCGATGAAAAAGAACATCGCACTGACAGGAATGTATAATAATGCTCCGAGCCAAACACCACGGGCGGCTTCTTTTTCACTTCGCGAAGCGATGTAACGCTGGATATAACTTTGATCGACACCGAAGTTTTTCAGGTTTTCAACAAGTCCCATCGCCAACATCACCCATATCGTTGGTTCTGCAATGATGAACGGATTGCTGTCCCCCAATGAGAATTTATGCCCTTCCTTAGCCATTTCAAAAACTTGCTGCGGCCCTTCCGGCATCCCCATCAGTAGTATCACCAACGCGATGACGGCTCCCAGCATGAGAACGATTGCCTGGATCGCATCCGCCCAGATGACTGCAACAATACCGCCGACAAAAGCATAAACGGTGACAGAAATCCCTGTTGCAACAATGACCGTCCGCATATCCCAACCAAAAATGACAGCCATCGGTAGCGCCATCAAATACATCACTACGCCCATACGTGCAATTTGAAAGACAAGATAAAAACTACTTGCATAAATTCTCGCCCAAGCGCCAAATCGATGCTCCAGCATTGCATACGCAGAAATTTCGCCCGTCGAACGGTAATAAGGCAGGAACCATTTCACCGCAACTAAAGCAGCAATGGGGAGTGAAAGCGACAAGACAAAAGAATTCCAGTTGGCTGCAAACGATTTTCCGGGTAACGCCAGATAACTGATGCTGCTTAGATAGGTTGCGAAAATAGAAAGCCCACACAGCCAGCCGGGCAGTGTCCCGCCTCCCGATGTAAATTCACTGGAAGAGCCGCTTCGTTTCCAAAAGGAAAATCCGAGCAGCATGATGCCCGCGAAATACGCGAACAGCACAATCCAGTCAATCAGATAAAAATGATTTCCCACGTGGGATCCTTTATTGTATTAAATATTCAAACTTCGATGT
The DNA here is from genome assembly GCA_024278285.1 of Planctomycetota bacterium. GTDB lineage: Bacteria > Planctomycetota > Planctomycetia > Planctomycetales > Planctomycetaceae > Rubinisphaera. The sequence goes on along the minus strand of JAJRTM010000262.1, from coordinate 2,024 downwards.
AGGGTGCGTTGCAACGCACCACGTTTTACGATGTGTTAACCGACTTGCAAAGGTGCGTCACGACGCACCCTACTGCTGGGCTACGATTATTTTGAGCGTGGATTCTTTTCGTAATAAAAACGACCGTCTTCTGCACCGCCGAGAAAATCGGGGATGCTGTCGTTGTTGAAATCGACAACGGTGGGACTGGTTGTGTGCCCCTGAATATTTTTTTGTAATAGCGGCCCTTCATCCCGAAACGTCCAGGTATTATCGGTTGATTTTGTTTGCAGTAAGAGGTTGGCGTTGATCGAATTGGCGAGAATGTCGAGCTTGCCATCGCCGTTCCAATCGACCACACAAAACTTTCTGCGTCCACTCCCACCCGCTCTACGCTGATTCAATTGTAACAAGCCGGGCGATGAATTTTTGATACGGTGATTGCCATCGGTCACCGAAAAATTTTCGCCGTAGAAGCAGCGTTTGGGAGGAAGCAAAATCAGTTTCCCCTCTTTTTTTATGCGCTCGTAAAGTGAAAGATAACCTTCGACATCCAGCATCACCAAATCCATCAGGCCATCTTTGTTCCAGTCAACAACCAATGGCGTTGTTCGCCATTGTGTGACGAGTTCATTCTTCTTCGGCGTCCACCAGGTCCATTCCGGTTTCGGGCAAACACCATTGCATTCAACATCAATCTGTTTGGAAGCAGCCAGTTTGGGGCAAGTTTTCGTGCCAATGTTTTCCAGCCAGCGGACTTTCCCCCAGATGTCGTTATAGACAATATCGAGATCGCCATCGCTGTCCCAATCACCAACATTGAGAGTGGTGTATCCCCATTTTGCTTCAGCCGGTCCTTGAATACTTCCATTCGGACCGGCCATCGTGCGGAAGACTTTGTCCCCTGCTTTCAATCGCACCGGAGCGGCCCAGCGAGGGACTTCAACACCGGGACCGCTGAGGTTTTCGAACAACTCGATAAAGCCAGTCGTATTTCCAGAAACGATATCAATATCTCCATCGTGGTCCCAATCGACACCAACAGGCGTAGCGAGCGAACCGCATTTCAAATCGTCTGCTTCCTGCTGAAAGTACACAGGATCAATAAATTGCGGGCTGCGATCTTTATTCAGGTTGCCGGTGTTTTCGATGAGCGCGACTCGCCCATCTTCATCACCCACAATCAAATCGAAATCGCCATCCAAATCCCAATCAATCGCGACCGGGGCGATCATTTCCAGATTCATTGTCAGCTTCGAGCCATCTTCGCTTTTTAGACGAACTCCACTTTTGTAGCTGGGTTTTTTACGAGTGCCGATATTTTCGAAGTAAGTAAAGCCATCCAGGAATTCGCCGCAGAGTAAATCGAGATCGCCATCGTTATCGAAATCGCAGAAATTTGGCGAAGGACAACCATAAACATCGACCGGCTTTCCGCCTGCTTCGATTTTGATGGGCTTATCGTACTTCGGCTTATCGGTTGTTCCTGAATTATGAAACAGGAACACATAACCATGCAGTTTTTCATTCTTCCAGACGCCTTGTTCATTCCAGGCATCATCCCAGCCGTACCCGCGCCAATCTTCGATACCGACAACAAGATCGACATTGCCATCGCCATCGTAATCAACGTATCGCCATTGGTTGTGACGAACCTTGGCTCGCTTTTTCGGATCGCTTGCCTTCCAGTAAAAGTTGGCAGCTATTGGAAGCGATAGCCGTTCTTTCAACCCGGTTTTCGTAAAATTGGGATGCTCTTTTCCCGGCGTCAGCACTCTTAATTTTCCATCAACATAACTGGGCATGACATAATGAATCGCGTGACTAAGCTTCTTTGCTGCCTTGAAAACGGGGAACTTGTTATTCTTTGTCGAACCGGTTGCGTTTTCGAAAAACCAGATTCCATTTGATGGTTTATCGGGACAGGAAACGATCAAATCGAGATCGCCATCGCCATCCGCATCGCAAGGAACAGGCCATGCCCAGAGACCAACGCCGAGATCAACAACTAATCCCGGGTTGTTATATTTAAGTGGTTGCAGGCT
>JAJRTM010000261.1 GCA_024278285.1 Planctomycetota bacterium | reverse complement strand
CTGGGAGACACCTACAGGAGCGGCAACATCAGCCAGGGTGAGAAAAACGATTGCACCCGAGGCATTTTGGCCTGCCCCTGGCAGCGGCGTAGAGTATGATGTGCGTACCAATCTCGGCTTTTATGGAGAGATAATCATTGCTATTGTAGCTTTCCTATCTCCATAGATGCTGTGTATCCTTGTCTATTCTGCCGGGTTAATGCCTTGGCTGTCGATTCAATAGCCGGTTGGGTTTGGCCCACATCACCCGGGCGACGAATACCGCTCCTTCTGCGCCGCGTTTGCGGGCTTCGTCGCTCCAGACGCCCTCGGCAACGGTGACCCATGACTCGTTTTCGTTGATTGCCGAGGCACCGAAATTTCCCATCAGCGCGCCTCGTTCAGGGATCAGGATTCGCTCTGTTTTTCGAATCACTTGAAGCGTTTCCGGATGAACCTGGGCAATGAACAACGGGGCGCGGTGTCCGCCGATGTGATCGTTATTCGCGCCACGCCGCGTGTATGACAGGAAGAGTCCTTCGCTATGTGACAACCAGTGTTGCTGAGTGCCGTGACTGCCGAGTTCGAGGCCGTCGTCGAACTTCCACGGTTTGATCGGAGCAAAGTGCAGTCCATCGGAGCCCTGTGTCACGTAGCCTTTGGCTTTGTTTCGGATCGTCAGGAAATACCGTCCTGCGAAGTAGGCCAGCGATGGTTCGGCGAGTCCGCCAGCGGAATCCAACGAAATCTCGTCGCCGTGCCTTACGTATTGCAGTTCCTGTCCGTCGAATTGACATTGTACAACTGTGACCGAATGAGGTTCGCTCGACGCTGATGCAAAATAGAACGGAAGTAGCAACGACCCGTCAGGTTCAACCAGCCATTGCGCACAGGCACTGAAGGCGATGTTGAACCTATCGTCACTCGGCATCTTCAGCACCTTCCATTTCGACCACGTTCCCGTCTTCGGATCGTGAACGGCGTAGGCTGTTTGCTGCGAGCGTGAGCGGTCTTGCAGTTGCTCGCCTTTCTTGCCATAGCGCACTCGTGCGCCGATCATCAGCAGTTTTCCCGTTGGAGCATGCCAACCGGGAGTGACATCGCAAACCGCGACATTCGCGCCGTCCGATTCACGAACCCAATCCAGTTCGGCACGCGGATCCGGTTTGGTCCACGTTTTACCAAGATCATCTGTTCGCATCACGTTCAGCCCGGAGTAATAGTCCGCAACTCGCAAATGTTTCTGAATCGTCATCACTACAGTCGGGAAAGCCCGTTTCGCTGAGGGAATCGCCGCCACACGCGGGTGAAACCACAGAAATTTCTCGTCGTCATGTTTCATGACCGTTTCCAGCTTGACCGTAAAATCCAAAGCGATGCCCTGAGGGACAGGCTCATCTGCCACGACGTCACTGTTGCCAATACTGTTGCCAATCCACAGGGCGATAACAACCCCCATTGCGTTCGACCACATCTTTCGCATCATGTTAGTATCCTATCACTGAAATACTGCGCGGGTGGCCCCGGGCTAGTAAATTTCTTAAGTTGTTGTCAGTTGTACTGTTGCGCCTTGTTTTATGATTCCCTGTTGGGTGCCACGGCTCTGTGAGCCGTGCGAACTGAAAAGCAAGCTTAATTTCAGCAAGATATTCTCACTCCAACGCAGCACGGCTCACAGAGCCGTGGCACACGAAAGTCTTAACTCTCGCAACAGTTACTCGACACCAAAGTCCCTCAACTCTCCCATCTTCCGAGTTATTTGCCACCCCAGCCCTACCCGCAATTAAATTATTCGCGATCACCTGCTTTGTCTTCAAGTTTAGTGACAAAACGATCAACTCGATCAGCTAACGCCTGCCATTTTGCAACAAGTTGATCAACTTCATTTTGTGTTTGGCTCCACTTTTCATGAAGCTGTATTTGCAATTCCTGTAGCTCTTCATCTTTCTCAAACAGTTTATTTCCCCATTCTTGCTGATGCTTTGTTACCTCGTGCTGCCGATCAATCTCCTTCGTTTGGCGATCGTAATCATCAAGCTGCTGTTCGTATTGAGCTCTCTGTCGCTCATCGTCAGGATCGTTTCCGAAACGATCATCTTTTTCGCCTGGCACATCAACATATCCCCCGCAGTGAGGACATTCCTGAACTGTTCCGATATCTGCAACGGCAAACGAAATTGACTTCTCACATCCAGGACATTCAAATCTTACCGTTGCCTTTGTCATGGGATTTCCTTTTTGTTGGTTTTTCGCAGAACTTAATGGCTAATAGAAAAAGGGCCACGGATGCACACGGATTAAACACAGATCAATAAAAATGCCACTCAAATAACAACGACATTATTTATGTCAAATGGTAACTATTCAATAATGAGTGACTGGGAATGACGCTTCCCGTTCTGAGAGCAGATTGTGTAGGATTCCTCTGGCTATTCAAGCCTTTCAAATAACAATCTGATCCGAGCCATCTCCTCTGAATTGTTATGTCGAATGAATCAATAAGAACTCTTTTTTGTGCCTTGCGTAAATTTTCAAGCTGCCGTTTTTGCTACGACTGTCAAAACAAGCGATTCTAGCAATGCCACCAGGAAGAAAGAGTCATACTCTGTCGTTTTGCTTCTGTAGAAGAATTTATCCGTGAAAATCTGTGCTCATCCGTGGCTTTTTCAAATCTTCAGCCATTAAAATAGAGGAAGAACCTTTTTGTTATTGAAAGGAATTTACAGATGTTGAAGACAGACTCCCGCCTGCCCTGCCGTTCGCTCACTTTTTCTTACGGATATACTCAATCACATCGGCGAAATCCTGGTGGGACATTTCTTTTTCGACACCGTCGGGCATCAGAGATTTACCGGTGCTTTGGAGTTCTTCGAGATCGCTTCGTAAAATGACCTGACGTTTATTTTCCGGGGCAACCAGCGTAATACTGTTGCCGGTTTCGGTTCCCATCATGCCGCTGAATGTGCGACCATCTTCGGTGAGCGCAACGTAGGTCACATATTTCCCATCGACCCCTGCACTCGGATCGAGAATTGATGTCAGTAGGTTGCCCGGTTTGGTATCTGTAATGGACCACAAGTTCGGCCCGATGTCGTACCCGACCCCTTCCAGTTTATGGCAGGCGGCACAATGTTTCTTAAAGACAATGGCTCCGCGGCCGGGATCTCCTTTCAGTTTGAGAACGGGCTGATGTTCCAGGATTACTTTCTGGCGATTTGCATTACTGGCATTGGAAAGTAGTTTCTTGATCCGGGCTCGTAATTTTTTGTCGCGGTAAACAGAAAGAGATTGCTTTGCACTGGCGTCGATATCTGTTTTTGCAACATCGCCTTTTTCGATGGCATCAAGCAGTGTTGTCAGCCAGACGCTTCTTGTGGAAAGGACACCGAGAACTGCGGCTCGTGTCGTCGGACCATAACCCCGCCAGCCGTTCAGCAATACTTGAGCGACAGAAGTATCGCTCAAGGTTCCCAGATGTTTGACGACCGCAATTTGAATGGCAGGTGAAACCTGTGGCGTTAAAAGCTGTTCCAATCGTTGAATATCATCCGCACGCTGAGCCGAATTCCGGGCCAGCAGGCGAACCGCTGCGATACGAAATGCTTCGCTTGCCTGTTTGTCGAGAACAACTTTACGAGCATTTGCGATTAAAGAAGTGACCTGTCCAAGCAATTTCTGACCGCGACCCCCTTCCTTTTTAACAAGAACTTCGAGCGAAGTACGGCGTTTTTGCAAAGCATCGAGCAGACCTGCAATCGTTTCGTATTGCCAGGGGAGTTCAGCTTTTTCCTGAATCTTCAAAATTGTTTCCAGGCCGTTCAGCGTTGCCTGCCGGTTATCGAATGCAACCGATAAGGCCAACAGTTGCCCAACCAATCGACCGGCAGCAGGGTTTTGACGATCCGCCAAAGAAACCTTGAGGATTTCATCCAGGTTCTGCTTATTGATCGAACTGGTCACCGCAGCCGAAATGTAGGAATCGCCTGCGTTGTTGATCGCCAGATGAGCCAACGCCCGGGCACTTTCTGCTCCCGACCATTCTCCCAGCGTGCACGCCAGTTGAAGACGAACTTTTGCATCAGGATCATTTACAAATTTAACCGCAGTTGTGATCACTTCCGGATCGAGTTTAGCCAAAGCTTCGGAAAGACGAATGGCCTGACGCCTGACGCCGGGATGCTGATCGCCAAGTAAATGGATGACCACATTCGGCGAGAGAGCCCCTAAACCGTCGAGCGTGCAAAGAGCATGCAGACGAGCAAGCGGGTTCTTGTTTTGCTGCGACATTTGTTCGAGCAGTTTGACAGCAGACTGATCAGCTCGTGCAATCAGAAGTTGCTGGGCGTTATCTCGTTGCGGACCGTTGGGACTGTCGAGCGCTGCGACCAGTTTGGTCGTGGTCAGTTTTTCGAGATTAAGAATCGGGCGGGGAGATTTCCCTTTCGGATAGACACGATAAATGCGTCCCATGTTATCGCCATGTCGGTAGAACGGTTTCAGTTCTTCGCGTCCTTCCGGCGTCAACCACTGCGGATGCTCGATCATGTAACGATACATATCGACAACCCACAACGCACCATCCGGGCCCGTGCTGGTAAAGACAGGACGACACCAGCGGTCTTTTGAAGCAAAAAAGTCTCGCTGCGATTCAGCCGGGTCGCGATGCGATTTGAAGCTCACACCGTCATCTTCAATAATGTTATGCTGAACCAGATTGTGAAACGGTTCGCAGGTGAAAGCGTGTTGCTCGTTTTGATTTGAATAAAGCAGATTGTCACGGTAAATCATTGCCTCGCAGGCTGAAGTGAAACGTCCCGATTGTGAAAAACTATGGAATCGTTTTTGCGGAGCCTTGGCCGGATAAACTTTTGGGTTGCGCGGTCCGACAACCTGCTTTCGTGGATCAGGAGCGGCAATGTGAGGATTGCGTCTGAGGTAATGATCCTTCAACACATAATGCCAAAGTGGAAAACTGTTCTGCTCGCCAAACCAGCTCCCCCAGTCATCTCGGTTGCGTCCAAACTGCGACGGTCCAGATTGCGGATCGATTTCGCCCGTATCAGCACGGAAGCGGAAGTCCCGACTCCCCAGATCAATTTTCATCCCCGCTTTTACCGCTGTGATGCTGCGGTCTGCACCATACCCCCCATGATGAGCGCCGCTGGCACAGTAAATCCAGTTATCTAATCCTAATTGCAAGCCGTTGACCCGCAGTTGTTGGTTCCCTTCCTGAAATCCGGAAAACAGAACTTCGCGTTTGTCCGCCTTGCCGTCGCCGTTTGTGTCTTCTGCATAAAATATTTCCGGAGCAGCGGTTACAATCAAACCGTTTCGCCACGGTAGCAGGCCATTCGGGAACGCGACATTTTCGAGGAAGACGGTCGCGCGATCATATTTCCCATCCCCATTGGTATCTTCCAGGAATTTAATTTTCCCGCCCGGCTTCCCTTTGCCATCCATACCGAGTGGGTAATCGATCATTTCCGCAACCCATAATTTCCCATCGGCTCCCCAGGCAATCGCAACCGGATCAATCACCAACGGCTCGGCTGCAACCAATTCAATTTCGAATCCATCCGGCACATACGTAACAGCCAGCGATTCAGCCGGCGACATCGGCAGTGACTCCGGTGCAGGAACCTTCTGATTTTCTTTTCCATCAGCAGCATGGAGAATCGGATTTTGAGCCGTCAATAAAAATAGCAAGGCGGCGAGTCACAAGAAATTCTTTGATGAGGTGGGAAGATTCATTATTAGTCTCTCATTTGTTAAAGATTTTCACTCGGCAGGAAGCAGACTGGGGTGAGGTACGATACCGAGTACCTACGATACTCGAACTCGATTTCAAAAGAAAACTCAAACGCCTATTTTTCAGATGAAGAAATATTTTTTGATAGCGGAGCCAGTTCAATCTTGCGATAGAAAATTTCTGAAGCTTCGCACTGAAAGGAAATGGTTCCCTGCTCAAGAGGCCCCCAGGTTTTGACTCCTTCGACGAGCATCGGTTTTTTTATTTCGAACAGTTCCATCACCAGATGCCCGTTGACCCAGTATTTCGCCTGATCGCCACAGACTTCAACTTCGACCTGGTTCCAACCTTCCAGCCGATCATGCTCTTCTGAACGACGAATTCTCATATTCCGGGTTCCCACAGAAGGGCCACTTTTCCCTTTCGGAATTGTTTTTATTATTCCGCCTTTAGACTCAGGAACATAAATCGCTCCCCCCTTGCTTGCAACAAAGCTTCGAGCCTGACTCCCTACCAGATAGGTATCTCCCGTGTCGTGTTCCTGAACCTGACACTCAACGGATTGCGGAAACCCACCTGCAACCCATTTCTTGCGG
>JAJRTM010000260.1 GCA_024278285.1 Planctomycetota bacterium | reverse complement strand
TTTGGATACAGGGTCGGGCATTTCCTGCACAACGACTTGAAGCCCAGAGGCCAGCGAATGACCTGAGCGTAACGCTCGGGCGATCAGTTCCAACGCATCGGGAAGGGAATTTGCAAATTTCGCCATGCGTCTTTTTCTACGAAACCGCAGCCAAATCATCGGGAACGAAGCCAATGCCAATCCACAAACCGGATACATCGGCGGCGGTGCGTGGGCGATAATCCCAAGCCCCACACCAATCACTCCCAACACAAGAGAGATCGCTGAAAAAACTTCAATTCCAATGGGCGCATCAGCTTGTTCAAAAAATAGAGGAAGGTTTCCAAATCGAGAGAGCACTCCTTTGAGCAAACTCGAGATCCCCCCCACTCCTTCTTTGAACATTTCCTGCTTGAGGACTCTTTGATCTTCTACTTCTTCTCTTGTTTTCTGACCTGTGAGAATATCGATTCTCTCTTCTGATTTAGTGGAGCCGTAATCTTGCATTAGCATCAGTATCGCGCCAACGGCTGCAACCACAGCAACAAAAACAGCAATCGAAATGATCATCGGGTCCATATCACACCTACCTGGATATTGTAAATAAAATTCAGTGACATTCCTTGCGTACTAGCTTACATTCCACCTAAAACGCGAGCCGCGAACAAATTCTGCGGCAGCTTCACTCCTGCTGCTTCAAGACGATCCATGCAGTGAGGACGAACTCCGGTCGATTCAAAGTGACCGTGCGCCTTGCCATCTTCGTCGATCCCGTCCTGCACAAACAGAAAAATATCCTGCATGATAATCGTATCCTGTTCCATGTTGAGGACTTCCGTTATATGCGTTATTTTTCGAGGGCCTCCCTGCAACCGGCTTGCCTGGATGATGATGTCAACAGCGGCGCTGAACTGCTGACGAATCGCTTTAATCGGCAGTTCGACTCCTCCCATCGCGATCATTGTTTCCATTCGAGAAACAGAATCTCGTGGATTATTGGCATGCACTGTCGTCAGCGAACCATCATGTCCGGTGTTCATTGCCTGGAGCATATCGAGTGTTTCTGCCCCACGACATTCCCCGATGATGATACGATCCGGTCGCATTCGCAGGGCGTTTTTCACCAGATCCGTCGCAGAGACTCGTCCTTTGCCTTCGATGTTCGCCGGTCGCGTTTCCAGACGTAAAACGTGTTCCTGTTGAAGTTGAAGCTCGGCTGCATCTTCAATGGTGACAATACGCTGATCATTCTGAATAAAACTTGACAGCGTGTTAAGCAGCGTCGTTTTACCAGAACCGGTACCTCCTGAAATAACCATATTCAGGCGGGCTTTTGTCGCTCCTTCAAGAAACATGACCATCTCGGGAGTAAACGCCCCGAAGCCGATCAGTTTTTCCAAAGAGAGTGGCTCGGAACCAAATTTACGAATCGTCAGCGACGGTCCATCCAATGCCAACGGCGGGATAATCGCGTTCAATCGAGAACCATCCGGAAGCCTCGCATCGCACATCGGGCTTGTCTCATCAATTCGTCTACCGACTCGAGAAACAATTCGATCCAGAATTTGCAGCAGATGATCGTTATCGCGAAACGTGACATCCGATTTTATAATCCGGCCTGCTTTTTCCACAAACACATTTTTGGGACCGTTGATCATAATATCTGCCACATCGTCCATCTTCATCAAGATTTCCAACGGGCCGAAACCGAATGTTTCGTCAAGAATTTCCTCGATGAGCCGTTCTCGCTCAGAACGATTCAGCAGTGGATTTTCGGTATCACACAGGTGTTCTACAACCAGGCGGATTTCACGACGAAGCGCATCCCCTTCCATATCTCCCAGGCGAGAAAGATCGAGTTTATCGACCAGTTTGCCATGAATGAGGGTCTTCAACGTCTCAAAATCGTCCTGCGAAAAGACGGTTGAACGTTGCGATCGAACGGGTGCTTGTTTTGCTGGAGCCATTGTTGTTTCCTTGTCTCGTTTCATAATCCATATTTCAATTCATACCGATTTCTTACCAAGAACACTTATCGCTACAATACATCGCCATATTACTAACAGTAAAAGTTTGCGAACGGCTCGCAAACTATAGAAAAATATCAGTTTGGTTACGGCTATCAGAATGAACCAGCGGTGCTGGTTTTTTTGATGTATGTCACGACGAGCTTGCAGAAAAACAGGTATTCATTCTAAATCTAGCTCAGAAAATCGAAGCGGGATGGCTCTTCTGCTCACAATGTTGCAAAATGACATCATTTCCCGTATGCAACAAACGCCACGCTCCAAACAAGGTGAAAAAGATGTGTCAAAATAAAACTGAGCAATTAGAAGAAGCGTTACAATTACTCGATCCGGTGCTGCTGGCTGTCACTTCGCGGGATGAGAACGGGCGGGGAGGTTTGATTGCGACTTTTGTATCAAATGCGTCAATCGTGCCAGATTGCCCCCGCTTAATGGTTGGCATCGCCCATCAACATCACACTTGGGCGCTGATCGAAAATTCAAACCGCTGTGCGCTACACCTGTTAGGCAGAAAACAGTTGGAATGGGTCTGGAAGCTGGGGACCAGTTCAGGCAGGCAAACCGATAAACTGGCTGATTTCAATACAGCTAAGTGGGTCACGGGTGCCCCAATTTTAACAGAGGCAATTGCAGCTTTTGACTGCAAAGTCGAAGCCCGTTTTGAAACAGGCGACCGAACCGTTTATCTGCTTGAAGTTCTTGAGGCTCGTAAAATGAAATCAGAACCGGCGATGAAGTTCTCGGACTTGTGGAAAATTGCCAATCAAAAACAGAGAAGCCTGATGAAAACCTCACTCGAAGCGGACCAGCAAATCGACCGCACCGCGATCCAACAATGGCGAGAACAGCATCTGCCAAACGGATGACAGAAAGGAGGTTTATTCGGCTAAGGATCGCTCGAACAATTACTGTCTGGTTTCATCTGCTTTTTTGGCCCTCAGTCAAGAAAACAGAACGGGTAGCTCAGTCAATCCGTTCAGGATTGTCTGAGCTACCCGGTTTTATTACATCTGTGAAACCCCGTGCTACTAACATTAAAAGTTTACGAACGGTACGCAAACTTTTTTTGGGGAAAACATAACTTCAATGAGGTATACAGGTTAAGTGTCGATCCTATTTTTCATGGCTTTCATCATTTCTTTACCACTAAGGCACGAAGCCACCAAGAAAAAAGAAAAAATTGATTCGCGTTAATGGGCGTTTATTCGCGGTTCGGCACCTTCCAAT
>JAJRTM010000259.1 GCA_024278285.1 Planctomycetota bacterium | reverse complement strand
TGCTGCCTGCCAGCCGGTAATCCATTTGCTGTCGAATTTTTCTCCTTTGTCGAGATCGAAATCTCGGCGGAAAACGTCGGTACTGCCGTTGAGCGAACTGTAGATGTTGTCGTCACGAAACGCGATCAACGGTCGGCGGGGAGCTTCTCCAGGGAATCGATGTTGATGCCTGGCTCCGTAGGTCCACGAGCCTCGGGGAATCCAGACTTCACCAGCTCCGGTGTTCAGTTTCGCAAACGCATTCCATTTATCGACATTAACTTTTTTCCCATCACGTGAAATGATCCAGCGAGACATCGCGATCCCGCCATCTTCAGCGTGCAGCAAATCGAACGGATCGAATTCGAGTCCTGAATTTTCATAGAAATGTTTTTGTGGCAGCGTTGTAATTCGCTTCACCCAGTGTTGCTGTCCGGTTAATGGATTGACCGCAAAGACAAGAATACCGCCATCAGCCAGCGGTTGCCTTCCGGCTGCAAAGTAAGCGATATCGTCCATCACCAAAACTGCCCCCGGAACCGGCCAGGGAGATTCTACCTGACCGTAAGCGACAATGCGTTCGTTTGTCGGAGCGGCCCGCAACCGCCAAACCATTTCGCCGGTATCGGCTCGTAACGCATACACCCAACCGGTTGCAGAACCGAACAGGCACAATCCACGATGGATCGCGGGCGGCGTATCGAGCCGACCGTTGGCTGTAAATCGCCAGCGAACATCACCTGAATTGGTATCAATCGCGATCAGTTCATGTGCATTGGGACGGGTGACATACGCCAGGCCGTTCGCAATCGTCGGCGCACTGAGTGGCCCTTTGATAACTGGGTCTTCTTTCCAGTCATCCAAAATTGGGCCGGTTATTTGATTGCTGGGATTATCGAGTTTCTCCAGCGAAACGCTCCAACGTTTTTTAAGTTGTTCGGGACCAGCGGTGATTGCGCTACTGCTTCGCCAACGGTCATGGCGATAAAGAGGCCAATCGGAAGGTTGAGGATTTTTCGCGTTTGGATCGATTTGGGCCGGACCTTTTTCCAAGATGAATTTAATTTGATCAACAGGTAAATTGGCAGGTGATTTTTTATCGAGAGCGGGTGCCATCGCAACGAAACCACGCAGCATCGGCCAGCAGGTGCAATGTTTGGGAGTGGTGTAAACCAAACCGTTGGCAGGAATCCAACCGTTTTCGCGTGAACAATTCGCTTTGGTGATTCGGTTCGCGATTACTTCCCCTGATTGCAGATTGGTCATATCCATTTCGCCGGCAAACATAAAGTTGGTTGTTGCAACCGGCGGGAAACAGTGGGTGAGACCTGCGGGGAGTGTTTTGCGTGTTTCGCCCGTTTGGGGGTCTAACGCGGAAACCTGTACCGGTTGTCGTTTCAGTTTCTTTTTGTCGCTGGTATTAATTTTCCCGCCATGCAAAATCCAAAGATCATCGCTGATAAACATCGCGCGGGCCTGTCTCATATGATTCATTCCCGGCGGATAATTTTTCGACCAGCGATGTTTACCTGTTGCCGCAGCGACAACATGAATGCCATTGTCGGCATCGTGATCATTCAAAGACGACACTTCAAAAACCAACTGCCCCAGTCCCAAAACTAACCGCTTTGTTTTTGTGAGCCAGGTATAATCTTCCCGCTCCCATTTGACTGTTCCTGAAGCCGCATCCAGGACAACAACTTGCGGTTTATCGCCTCGCCGGGTTCTTCCCTGAATGTAGGCAGCCAACTTGCCATTCGCGACAAGATATCTTGCATCAGCTGCAGCAACATTCCAAAGTTGTTTTCCAGAGTTAATATCGAAAGCACGAACGGTTTCGTTATCGGTAGCAATCACACGCAGCCCATCGTAAAGCAGATTTGACGGATTATTCATCTCCCCCAATTCAACAACTACTTCCCCCGTGGCAGCATCCAACGCGACAGGTTGATTTTTCATCACCGCAAAAACAAGTTTTTGGGAAGCAATGGGGCGTGCTTTACTGCGAGAAAGTCCAGAGAGTTTGAAGTCTTTCGGATTCAACTCGTCTTTGCTGAGGTTTCGATCCCATAGCCTTAACCCGTTGAAGCTGTCTCTGGCCAAGATGCCGCCGTAGAAGTTCCGCCCTCCTGCAGTCACCATTCCTTCCACTTCGGAAGTAGCCGCTGCGATCCAGCGAACACGCTGAGGCGGTCCCACCAAGGTATCTTTTGAAACCGCATTTCCATCAGCCGCGTGCCGGGGATGAGACCAGCCATCCATTTCTTTGGGCCACGGCTTATCGGCAGTCAATATAGAACCAGCAGTTGAAACCCCCGCAAAACCACCCGCCTGAAGTGACTGTTTTGAGAGTAGTTTTGTATTTAAGACGACAATACTTCCGCCGGGCACCAACACTCGTTGCAATTCTTTAACGGGAACGGTGTAGTCTTGCACGACTATTAAATTGACAATATTTTCCGCATAAGGCAGCCGAGTGGAATCTTTTGTCTGTTCTGCCCAGGCCAAGCCGTAATGACCATTTTTTCGTAGATTCGATCTCGCCGTTTCAATCGTCTTGGCATCAGTATCAAGAAGGTGAATTAAATACCGCCCGGTCAGGCTAAGCTTTGCCGCCTCCTGCGACGAACTGGCACCAAGTTGCACGATCAACCCGCCAGAAAGCCCCGCTATTTTTGCCGGGTCAGATTGCTGAGCATTCGCTGGGCTTACTTGAAAAGCAAACATCAGTGTCGCGATCACAGCGATCAATTGAAAGGAGTTTATTTTCTTCATGTTCATGTATCCATTTCGAGATTCGTTTTATGAACCAATAATTTCCAACGAAGCAGCATTTGGAATCAAATAAAACAATAGTGAACGAAGTGTATCATACAAAACGCCAGTAAACAATTGACTGTGCAAAGATGAATTGATTAATACTGCATTAAGTTCACGTCTTCCGCTCGTGTGCTTAGTATCTTATCAATGAAATCCTGTGCAAAACTGGCAGGATATTTTTGCCACGAAAAAGAAAGAAGTGAACCACGGAGACGCCGAGAACACTGAGAAAAAGCAAAAAGATCTGTCTGGTTTTTGAAAAAGAGTTGCACGCAAAGACGCGGCGACGCAAAGAAAAACAAAACAAAACAAAAAAGAAGAGAAGAGAAGAGAAGAGAAGAGAAGAGAAGAGAAGAAAAAGATTTCAAGTGGCTTCATTCGTTCATTCGAATCTCATTTGCGTGAGTATTTTTCTCCGTGACCTCTGAGTCTCTGTGGTTATTTTTATTTTCTTGTTTGGTTCCGGCTATGCCGGGTTAGTATCTTATCAATGAAATGCTGTGCAAAAGTGGCAGGATATTTTCAGGCGAGCCGGGGGTGTTAGGGCTTGTTGATTTATTAAACAAAATGTCGTGTTCAGTATGTTTTCACTGTTTTGAAACAGGCCTTTTCAGACGTTTCGTTACATTAAACCATGTTCAAAGCTAACTTAAAGCGAATAAC
>JAJRTM010000258.1 GCA_024278285.1 Planctomycetota bacterium | reverse complement strand
TTTCTGGCAGTGCTGGTTTGTGCGATGGGCGCTTTAATTTTGCTGTTGTTGATTATCACCAGGCAGGTCCGCCTCCAGGCGATGGCGCCTGCTCCTGTCGCTGAAGCAGAGGCGGTTGTTTCTCATTCGCTCTCCCCGGTACTTCAGCCTGCACGGATTAAACTTGCTGAAAATTATGCCCCGGCGATGTTGCCTCAAAAAAGTAATCAACAGTTGCCTGCAACTGATGCGTTTAAGTTTGATGAACAAAAAGATGGGGATCTGGCTCGAATGCGGCTTCTTGACAAGCAGAAAGAAGAACTTCATAACAGCCGTCTACAGCAAAACTTAATTCAAATGCAGATTGCGGAGTTGACTTCTCGCCTGGCTGATGAAAAAAAGAGGAATCAAAAATTACAAACAAATTTTGTTTCCCTTTCCAGACGTAAAAACGAGTTGGAAAAAGAGAGTTCTTCCCACAAGTCTCCATCCAGGCAAACTCATGATCGTTTGAAGCAACTGCAAGCAGAACTTTTGCAAAAACAAAGAGAATTAAAAGAGCAAAAGCAGGTCGCCTCCGACATCCTCGGCAAGTTGCAAATTGTGACCTACGATGGAGCGACCGGCATTCGGCGAAAACCAATATTTATTGAATGTGTTGCAGGAAAAGTTGTTTTTCAGCCTGAACAGGTCAAACTTACCGCCGAAGATCTGGATCGATATTCCTCCGATACGCATCCCCTCGGTTTTGCAGTACGTGCGTTGAACGAGTATCGCAATCAAAAAGATACCTCGCAGGAACCGGCGTATGTTTTATTGATCGTCCGCCCGAATGGCATCGACGAATTTTATTCAACCAGACGAATCCTGGGCATTCAAGGTATTTCGTTTGGTTATGAACTCGTGGGACAAAAACAGGAATTTTATTTTAATCCGTTAGATGCACAAGCGAAAAAAGTGATCGAAGAATCGCTCACTCAATCTCGCCAATCAGCAAGACAGAAACAACGCGGCGGTTTTTACCTTACGGGAAACGGTAATTCTCCGCATGGAACACAGCGTCCCGAAAATAGAACTAGAACGCCTGGAGGAAGTACAAATAATCTTCCGAAAAGAACAGGCAGGTTCAATTCTACTGAGGGGCATTCACATGGCTCTCACGGACAATCACCCAAAAGAGATTTCACTGGAAAGATGAATCGCAGGGGAGGTTCTGCGGAGTTCAAAAAGACTCGCCCATCCAATACCAGAGGACTGGCAAAAAATGGATCAAGATATTCTCCCTCGAAGCAATCGTCGTTAGGTCGAGGAAAGTCGGATTCGGCACAGTCGCAAAGTCGGAATTCATCGCAGTCGTCTTCTAAACAGTCTGCCTCAACCGCAAGCACTCCCAAAGATCAATTGGAACGAATGCTTTCGCAAGGCGAAGGATTAGGGAATCCAAACATCTTTCCACAATTAAATTCACTCTCTTCGCGAGCCAAGCAGTTAAATCGCGGGACTCCTAATACGATGATCAGTTTTGAAAGACAACTATCAATAAAAATTGCCCCAGGCAGTTTGCAGGTGGGGGCTCAAGAACCGGTTTCAATTTCGCAACTGGAAACGGATATCGCAACGCAACGAAAGTTCCTGAATTCGCTCGAACAAGAAATGGCAAAATGGCCCGCTCCGCCCAGAGGATTCCGCTGGGTGCCCGGCTTCCAGTTAATTGTTGCACCGGGAAGTAACCAGATCGCTTTCCGAATAGAAGCCGTTGCCAAAGAACTGAAACTACGAACAGAAACCAAATTCAGCATGGGAAGTACGAACAGCAATAACCCTTTTTGAGGGAACGAATCAACCCAATAGTAGACAGAGTAAGCGGCAAGGCGCTAGCCGCCGGTATGGCGTGCTACCAACAGGGCATATTTGCCGTTTACCGATGACCGGCGGCTAGCGCCTTGCCGCTGATCATAAATTGAAATCCGACAGTAATTATTCGAGCGATTCTATTCCACTTTTATCCGTGAAAAATCAGTGCCATCCGTGGCTAAATAAAAACAATGTCCAGATCACGAAGACAACCTGAAACACTCGAATCGGGGTCCGATTCCTTTCTCGATATTATCGCCAATATCGTGGGGATTCTGATCATTCTGATTGTGATCGCGGGTGTGCGCGTCAGTAATGCTCCAGCGAGGACTGAACCGATCACCAAAGCTGTTGAACAGCATTCGGCTTTGGTCGTAGTTGAACTTCCTGCTCCCATGCCTGCAGTAGTGGTGACACCGGAGCCGGTGATCGAATTTGATATCTCGTTAGGAGACTTGGCATCTTTTCAGCCAACTGGTGATGACAGCCTGGAAAAGAAAAACAGAGAGATTCAAAAATCTCTTCAAGCAGAAAAAAGGCGACTGGCTCAACTTCAACAACTGCAAAAAAAAGAGCAACGTGCTGCTACTCAACTGCAAAAAACGTTGAAGGAGACTGAGCAGAAATTATCTGAATTAGCATTATCCCAAAAGAAAAACGCGGCTGAACAAAATAAAGAACAAAGCATTGCGGCTGGTTTAATTCACAACATCGCTGATTTGAACCAGCAGTTGGTGGAAGTCCAACGAAATCGAAAACCGGGGCAGGCAATTGAACATTCCATTTTGCCGGTCAGTCATCTGGTCGATGGACAGGAATGGCATTTTGAACTGCGAGGCGGGCGCGTCAGTTATATTCCGCTGGATGAATTTATGGATCGGATGCGAAACAGGATTCAACAAAAAGTGAGTTGGATTGCAAAATATGAAGTCTACGAAGGAATGATTGGCCCGATCGTAGGCTATCACATGAAGTTTCGAGCTTCCCGTCAAAAAAGATCTCTTTCCGACGAACTGACTTACGGGGCAGGTCGTGTGATGATCGGTCTTGATAAGTGGGAGCTGGTTCCCTCCAGTGATGAAAACCGGGAATCAGCCGAGCAGGCGATGCGAAGAAATTCGCTGTTTCGATCCGAATTACAACGCATCGCCCACAACGACACGATCACGTTCTGGGTTTACCCAGACAGCTTTCCGCTTTATCAGAAACTGGTGAAAATTGTGCATCAACAACGCCAGCAAGTCGCCGCCCGCCCACTCCCTGCGGGACGAAAAATCACCGGCAGCCCACATGGTTCACGTTCTGTGAGCCAATAGAACCCCAATATAAAATTCAATCTACTCAGTAGATTGCCTTTAGTTGGTATGCTCCCAGGATTTGGTGAATTCTGTGGGGGATTTGAAAAAAATAAAGAGGGACACTCGTGAAAGCGTCTCTCTTTATTTTAATCAGTCTGCTGCTATGTCACTCACGGACGACCGGAAACGCTACTCTTTTCATTCCCGGTCATGAGAACCTCAATATTGAGGGATATTATATTGCTTCAATGTCCACCGTGACCGCCACCGTGACCGCCACCATACCCACCGTGACCGCCACCATATCCACCATGTCCGCCACCATATCCACCGTGACCGCCACCATATCCACCATGCCCGCCACCATATCCACCGTGACCACCACCATATCCACCATGACCACCACCATATCCACCGTGCCCGCCACCATATCCGCCGTGCCCGTACCCATATCCACCGTGACCGCCACCATATCCGCCATGACCATATCCACCGTAGTATCCGCCGTGACCACCGTAGTATCCCACGCCTACATTGTAGTAAGAAACTCCGTATCCATAGCCTCCTCCATAGCCTCCTCCCCGGCGTCCACAACGTCCAGCCTCAGTCTGTGTTGTCCCGACAAAAAACATCCCCAGTACAACTGCCGTGCAAAGAAATGCAGTTTTCATTTTTGCTCTCCTGTTAAAGTGTTTCATTACTTAAATTCGTTCCTCACACCCGCCATACTGCTAAGCGTTAAGCATCCATATGAGGGGACATGAATTTGTATGTTTTTTTGAATATTTATGACAAAGTTGTATAAAAAGAAGGCGCAGGTAGTATATACAGCGTGAAGAGAAGGGTAAAGATACACAGGAGAAGCAGAAGTGAGCTCAACAAAGAGACACATACGAAATGTGCTCTCTGTTGAGCTCTTTTTTGGTGGATACCAACCTGAATTCATTCATCGTGGGTAACTATTCAGCGAGGTTTGGTTTTTGCCGGAATTCAGGTTATCCGTAGGGTCCGCTATTGCAGACCACCGCACGAAATAGGGGGATCCACTTCCCATCGTGGTCCGCAATAGCGGACCCTACGCCAAAGCTGAATAGTTACTTTATTTGATAATCAGGGCGATGGTTTGGCTGGTTCATCTTCTGAATCGTCCAGGCGCAAAACGCAGCGGAAACCTACGCGTGGGTCACGGTCACTGAGTGAGCGACCATCGCGGTGCCAGACATTCCAATCCGAGGTACTCCCTTTAATCACATGTTGAGAACCAGACGCGGCGGTTCGCGGCCCTTTCCAGTTACGTGGCACTTCGTTGGAATTTTTCATCAATTTCTGATAAGCATCTTTTCGATACAGGTCTGCGCACCATTCCATCGCATTGCCAGCCGTGTCGTAAATACCGAATGGGCTTTTGTCGGTTGGATAACTTTTTACCGGGGAGATCTGATTCAGTTGACGCAACCGACTCCAGGCTGGTCGCCCAAATCCCCAGGGATGGTCGAAGCCATTGGTGCCGCGAGCCGCTTTTTCCCATTCTGCTTCGGTGGGGAGTTCTTTGCCAGCGTATTTCGCAAAGCCCACGGCATCTCGCCAGGGCATTCCCAAGGCAGGCATCTGGGGATCATCCTGTTCGTTCGCCAGACGTTGCGGAGCTCGTTTTTCAAGCTTGAGTTCGTACTCACGATAAGTGTTAAATGCGGCAACAGTCACTTCGTGTTCGTCAATATAATAGCTGTCAAGAAACATGCTATGTTC
>JAJRTM010000257.1 GCA_024278285.1 Planctomycetota bacterium | reverse complement strand
TCTGCGTGGGGGTTGCTTTGGATTTTGGTCCGCCCTCCTTTGAAATTAGACCTTTGGCTGATTCAATGGCTGCAACAAAACACAGCGGGGTTGAGTAGCTTTACCTTGGACTGGCTGGGGATAGCCCATTTTCGTCAGGGAGTTGTGATTGAGCTGCCGAGTCGTGTCTTATTTGTGGAAGAAGCGTGCAGCGGCGTACAATCGTTGTTTTCTTTTTTGGCATTAGCGGCAATCATTGCCGTCTGGAATCAGCGTTCGTTGTTATTCACCGTGATATTGGTTCTTGCATCGGTTCTAGGGGCAGCAGCCATGAATGTTGCCCGTATCGTTCTTATCACTTGGGGGGAAGCATCTGGAAATTACGATTTCCTCAAAGAGCCTGCACATACTTACTTAGGGCTTGGTATTTTTCTGGTTGCGTTTTTGTGGATGATTTCCTGTGATCAACTTTTGAGATTCTTCCTGGGGCCCATTCCACTTTCGGCTGCCGAGAAGTCTCACCTTAATTCTGCCAGAGAACCGAAGTTCTTAAAGCTGGTCTTCATCTGGAATCGCTGGGTTGTCGGCTTGAGGTCTATCGAAGCTGGCATGATGCGTTTCACAAAAAAGCAAGAGCAGGAAAAACAACCGCTTCCTACATGGTTGAAAAAAACAGAAACAGCAGGAATTATTGCTGTTAGTTTTATCGCTGTTGTTTTCTCTGGAGGAGGTTGGCTGGCTTCGAGCCTGTCATCAAATCATAAGCAAAGTATCGTAAATGGCCAAAATTCAGCCGAACAACTAAAGCAGAAAATTGGTGAGCTGCGTCAAAATTCTTTGCCGCCTGAGTTATTGGGGTGGAAGCAAAAAACTTTTGAAACCAAGCAACGAGCGATCAATGCCGAGTTTGGAGAGCTTTCCAAGCAATGGGTTTATGAATCGGAATTTGGCCTGGTACTACTTTCAGTTGATTCCAAATACAAAGGCTGGCATGACCTGAGACTCTGCTACACAAACACCGGCTGGACAGTCATTGAAAGTGAAGTGGAGAGAAAGAATCCTGACCTCTTGGAAACAATGACGGTGCAATTGATCAAGCCGGGACGCAACCTTGGCTTTTTGTTGTTTGAAGCTTTTGATAAATCTGGCCAAACGGTTGCAGCTCCGAACCAGGGAAGTAATATCAATTCCGTGACCGGGCGGTTTTCTTTTCCCTGGCAGGATATCCTTGATGAAGCCCCGAATGTCTTTCAAATTCAGGTTATTGTGTTTACAGAAACACCTTTGATGCCGGATGATCGCGGTCAATTAAAAAAATGGTATTTGGCAGCAAGAGAAAAATTGATAGAGCAGTTGAGATTGGTCGAATCTGATGAAGAAAAATAAAATATTTCGTCCCCAGGCTGCTCTAGTCACCAGCTTAGTTTTTATCTGGCGATGGATGAGTTCGCGAAAAGCGTTTCATCTATTTGGTGGTCTGTTTGCGATTATTGGGATCGGATTTCTCTTTTTTCTGATTGTGGAAAAAAGAAGCAAGCCATTCGATGTTTATCAAGATCGCTACATGAGCCTTGGCCTGAATGCGTTGAAGTCTGAGCAGTATCCACAGGCAGCCCTCTATTTTCGACGAGTGTTGTACATCGACCCCGATTCTGATCGGGCAAAATTTAATTTGGCTTTGATTGCGGATCAAAAAGGAGATCAGAAAAACGCAGTCGCGATGATGGTGCGTCTTTCACAAAAAAACAGTGGCAATCTGATGGCTCCCGCCTCATTCTGGCTTGTCACAAAAATTCTGCAATCGGAAAAGAAGATTACACCAGAGCAACGATTGCAGGTATTGAAACTGCTCGAGCGAGTGATTGCGAAAGATCCACAGCATCTTCAGGCAAGGTTGTTGAGTATTCAGTTTTATTCCTCGATTCAACTTCTAGATAAGGCGATTGCACACGCACAGGCAATTGTTGTGAAGCACCCGCGTTTCTATCTCAACCTGGCGAAGCTTTCCCTTGCGAAGGGAGACCGCGAACTTGCGGTCAGCTCCGCAAGATCTGCTTCCACTTTTTTGAAATCGAAATTAGAAACGGAACCAACGAATATTGGATATCGTATCTCGCTGGTTGATGCCTTACGTATCCAGAATAAAATAGACGAGGCTGAAGAACTTCTACTGCGAGGGAATAAAATCACTCCTTCAAAACTGATCAACGAGCAGCTCTCCGCTCTTTATGTTCTTCGTGCTTCACGATCAGATAATGATATCAACCAGACAATTTCCCAGTTAAAAAAAGCACTCGATTGGAACCCGAAAAGTATTGCCGCGTACCAGTTGCTGGGGCAACTGGTCAGTACTTCGACAGATTCAGGAAAAGAGGCGATCGAAATTTTAGAACAAGCCCTCGTCGAAGGAAAAACGAACTCGGCGTTGGTGCATACGATTTTAGGGACCGCCTTTCTTGATCAGAAAAAGTACGAATCGGCGCGGCATCATTTAGAAATGGCCCATAAGTTAAATCCAAGGATGCCAATCATCATCAATAATCTGGCACTTGCGTTATCAAGCCAGAAGGATCCTGATCTTAAGCGAGCTTCAAAGATGATAGGTATTGCGTTGGAACAGGCTCCCAATAATGTTCAAATTCGCGAATCTCGTGGGCAGATTGCCCTCCGCATGGAAAAATGGAAAGAGGCTCTCAGCGATTTTGAATACGTGATGCCTGTCTATAGCCAGAATGCACAATTTCAAGGAGAACTGGCTCGCCTGCATCGATCGATGGCGATTGCTTATCGTAATCTGGGTAATGAATCGTTAGCAGAAAAGCACGACAAGATGGTCATACAATTCTCTGACGATTCCCAATAGAGCATGGCACATGCCAGGAATGGATTCCAATAGCGGTAACTCTTAGACAAAACACCAGAATCAAAATAGCATCTAAAAAAAACACCCGGCATTTTGAAAATGCCGGGTGATTGAAAAGTTTAATTAGCTCTCAGGCTGCGGTTATCTACCGCCGCTGTTAAGCAAGTAATTAAAGTTGAAAATACTGAGGGCAACATTAACTATTTCTTCTTTAAGAGTATATTGCATAATCAGAGTATCGCCTGGCATGACCAAAATCCTGTGTGAAGGATCGAGTAGAGCGCGGTTCATATCGACTTTAATGGGAATCTCAGCACCAACGTCATTTTTCCGGAGAACAATCAGACGAGATGGACCTATTACCCCGCCTCGACCGCCGCCGCCTCCGCGGCCGCCGCCAAATCCTCCGCCTCCACCACCGCCACGTCCACCGAGGGACTGAATTCCGGAACTGCCGCCACCGATAGACCCACCTGCAATTGAGACCGCTTTGAGGACATCGATATCATAGTCGCGAGGAATGAGATGTTCGCCACCGCCAAGGGTTCCGCCGGTGTAGTACCGTTCCTGGTCACGGGATTTAATGTAAACGATATCGCCAGTTTGCAGGATAATATCTTTTTCGGTGAAGTTTGGAACATTTTCGGAGTAGAAGCGAATAGGAATACGAGTGACATCAGGTGAGTCACCCACTGTTGGTGTCGGCTGGCAAGGTTTTTCACACGATTTGACGGCTGCCACAAATCGATCATAATCGGCACCGGATGTCGATCCACCACGAATAATAAGGATTTCGTTTTTTGCATCCAGACCGGGAAGGCCGCCTGTTTCATTTAACGCGTGCAAGACGTCGTTCTCGTAGGCATCGAGATCGACGATTTCTCCTGAACCTCGTTTGAGAACATTTTCCTGGCCGCCGGCTTCTTCGCGTATCACTAAAATTCGAAATTGTCGCCGCCTTATCAAAGTGACGATGACTCTATCTTGTCCCGGTTTTAGAATTTGATTTTCGATCGTGTATTTATTTCGGATTATTTCTGTTGCCTGCTCCAGCGTAAGACCTTCCACTGGAATTGGTGGAACCAACGGCAATGCGAGTGTGCCATCTTCTCTTACGGGGATTGGGAACCCGATTGCAGGAGGTTGATCGCCTGCTTCCGGGAAGTGAACTGGTGGTGCGCCTTCTGGGTCTCCCAGTACGTATTCAATATAAATACCAAGAACATCCCCAGGAGCCAATTGGTAAGCGAGTGGCTTAGACTGTTTCAATCTGGAGATTGAAATATCCTGCATGATCTCTCGACTTCGGCCGAGAAATTCAGCAGGAACTCGATGAGCAGGAATTGCCGGGATGTCGAATGAGGAATACTGCGCGCATCCACATATCGCTAACATCAAAAGGCAACTCAGTTTTGAAACCATATTAGATTTGACCATTGTCGAGATCCACTTCCCTGCGCAAACTCAATGATTATTGAGAAAACATTTATTCATTTATGTTTCAGGACTTGCGTCCTGCTGATCTTACAAATTGTTGTCATCTTTATTGACTGGCACCGATTACTTTTTCTTAACAGCTTCTTTGGGTACGTATGGTTTGGCTGGTGGCGTCAATGGGATGTCTTTATCTTTGAGGACCGGGGACGGCTGCTGGACTTCTGGCAGTCGAACAGGTTCGGGCATCGGAGCGAAGACTTCCGGATAATCCTGTTGAGAGCCAAGGTTGTCATTGTCCGGTTCGTATTCAACATGTTCTCTGACTTTGTGGTAGATTTCGCCGGATGTCAGAATGCGGCGGGATGCAGAAACGCCATCAGCCATTGCAGCGGCGGCTCCATGATGGTATCCATCAAACCAGGCGATAATTAATTTTTTAGCCCCTGGTGTGCTGTATTTTGTTTTCCAGTATTTTCTGGGGGGCAATGATGGGGGACACCCATCGCCACCTGACGCAACAGCAATATATCCTGCAACGAAACCCTGTCCAAAATCGTCCAGATCATGTTCCAGCCCCCTGTAGGCTCCCCGTGAATGATTCCATGATTTTTTTGCTTGACCTTTTGTCCGCATCATGAAAATTCTTTCGTCAATCTGATCCCAAAGACTGCTGCAGCCAGTGAGACTAACCGTGACGAAGGATAGTAGAACGATATTTAGAAGTCGTTGTTTCACGTCCATGTTCCAATGTGTAAGTATTTCGATCTTCTGCGGCGTCTTAGCCGAATACGATTTGTCTTCGCGCCACAAGACGCCCTGATCCACAACTACTCTTTCAAACAAACTAATGACAACAAGGCAGCTTCCCTGACTTCTTCATCAGGATGTTCATCTACCAACTGTTGTAAGCGAGGAATCAGCGTGCTTGAATGGCCTCGGAAATCTCCCAGAAACAACGCCACCTGACGTTGAACCGAAGTTGAATCTGTATCAAGTTGAGCGACCATGACTTGAATCGTCTCTTCAGGAGACTGCTCATAAGCACTGACTAAAGCATGAACTGCGATGAAACGAATTGATTCATCTGTAGAAGAAAATGCACTGGTAATCGCCTGTAATGCTTTTTTACTTCCTTGTTGATGCCTGAATAAAGCCTCTGCACTGTTAATTCTCACATGCTGATCTTCATGATCCAAAAGGAGTTCGAGTGAGGCGAGTGTATCTTCTGCAACGAACTCCTCGTTTCCAATCAGATAAGCCAGAGATGCCAGACGATGATTGACCAAGTCTTGTTTCTTGGTATCAACTTCGAAAGTGGATTCTGATTCAGCTTCGATGACAACTTCCGGGGTAGATACTGTTTCTAGAATAGATACTGTTTCCTTCCTGGAAGTCACCCAGCCTTCTTCCTTGTTCACTGTTTCTGCCTGGCGACCTTTCCACGATAAGTCAACTACTTCCTCTATGAATATTGGCTTTTCATCTTTGAGGTCAGCCTTTTTCTTTTTGGTGATCGCTTTCAGGGAAGTATCAGCAAGCAAAGTGGCAGGCGGCAATAGAAGTTCTTCTTTATGTATCTCTTTCGAGTGATGACTCAGGGCAGGATTGATTATTGGATAATCAACTGGTGCTCCTATTGAGTTAACTTTGGGTTTAGCAGAAGCGAGCTTACTTCCTGACCACTCTGGCCATTTCGCATTTTCATCCAGTCTGTTTTCAGCAGGTTTACGGTCATCGCTATCTTTGGAATCGTTAGAGTCATTGTTGACAAGCAGCTTCGCAGAATTATTTTCTGAGACCTCTACCAGTTGTTCGGGAAGTGGCAGTTCAGGAAATGGAGCCTCTTCCAGCTCTTTCTTTGTTTCAGGTTGATTAGTTTTGGTAGGAGTAACTGGCTTACTTACTGAATTGGCAAGCATTGTCTCTTGAGTCGCCTCAGGAGTCTTTTTCTGCTTATCAGGTTCATTCAGTGCAAGGATTCTGCCGCGTGCAAACTTACCTTGTTCGGTTTTCGGATATCGTTTAAGTACCTGACGATAAGTGGTGACAGCCCGTTGCTCGTGCCCCTGATCTTCATAGGTCTTGGCAATGATGATCATCCTTTTACGGGATGGCAACGTGCTTGCCTGGCTATCGAAGCTTGCAACTGAATTGCGTTGAGATCCTGTACTGGCACAGCCAGCCCCCAGGAAAACCAATAACATTCCAGAACAGAAAAATAATTTGGCGTGATCCACCATCAAATTCCCTTTAGGAAAAAACGAATTCATTTCGGTTTAGAACCTTTGCTCAGGTTAAACTGAGGAAGATTTACTATCTCCATCGGCAATAACGGTTCTCTCGCTTTCTTCACTATGTCCAGTTGTGGACTTTCTAAGGGATTTGATGATCGCAACTTCATAACAAGTTACCCTGATTACTCATCCTGACAGTAAATGGAGACATTAAGGCAGGAGATACATGTATTATGAGCGA
>JAJRTM010000022.1 GCA_024278285.1 Planctomycetota bacterium | reverse complement strand
CCGAACAAAAAGCAACAAATGTTACCTGGCACGATCACACTGTCAGTACAGAAGATCGCCTGAAATTGAATGGGCATAAAAGTGCAGTCCTCTGGTTTACCGGGCTCAGCGCGTGCGGAAAAAGTACGGTCGCGAACACAGTTGATCACATCCTGCATGAAAAAGGGATCCACACGTTCGTTCTCGATGGCGACAATGTTCGCATGGGATTGAACAAAAACCTCGGCTTCTCGGCTGAGGATCGTACAGAAAACATTCGTCGAATTGGCGAAGTGGCAAAGCTGTTTTGCGAAGCGGGCGTGCTTGTATTAACGGCTTTCATTTCCCCTTACCGGGCTGATCGTGACCGTGCACGCGAAATTCTCAAGGAAGGCGAATTCATTGAAGTTTACGTCAATGCCTCTTTGAAAACCTGCGAAGCTCGTGACCCCAAAGGTCTTTATAAAAAAGCACGCGCAGGAGAAATCAAAGGCTTCACCGGGATTGATGACCCTTACGAAGAACCAGGAAAACCAGAACTGACTCTCGATGCAGATAACAAAAGCATCGATGAACTCGCTCAGGAAGTCGTCGCCTATCTCGACGCCAATGGCTACCTCTCTACCTGATAAAAGTAGTCTGTTATCAATACGATCAAAAAAGCCCTGCGGTAACGCCGCAGGGCTTTTTTTGTGTCACATTTGTTCGTTTTTCGTAGGATGGCGTGCTTGCACCCATCTTCGCGTGCCGGATTGCGTTCAATGAAAATTGGAGAGGTAATCTGTTATTATTCTGTCATTGATTCACCGGCATCAGACTAATGAACTGGAAATCGCATTTGATGGGTGCAAGCACGCCATCCTACGGTTTGAGATGAAGTTTCCAAAAGAAACCGCGTAGCAATCTTGAATATTTTGTTATCGATTCAGAAGAAAAAAGCAGAAACTCCAACCTCTTAACAATCAAGCCGATCTATCAATTCGGGTAAAATACGTAAAGATTGAGGCCCCGTTAAAGTTTACGCAGAACCCCTTGCTTCACAAAATCATCGCCATCATAGTGATCAATTCCTGTCCGCAGGCGTTCAATAACCGGGCAAATAAAACTTCAGATTGACACACTATTTTTTCACAGATACAGTGATCTCTGCGTTCGGTATCCAACGGGCAATCCCATTCGCTTTTCATAAATTTTTCACGCCGTCATGGCTTTTCAACATATTTCACGCCGTCGTGAAAGTGAGGCAGTCGAATCTGTGGCTATCACAATTTTTCAAAATAGAAACCTTGCGGCGATTTTTTCCATCGCTGCTTTGATGTTACTGCTTGATGGGCAGGAAACGTTGGCTCAGTTGCCTCGATCACATGCAGTATCCCGGCACCGTCAGCCACCCCCGCCGATTGATATGACACGAGTTTTGAATTCACGTTTTAGAAAATCAGATTCGCAAGTTGTAAAACCGAAGGAAAGTTCATTCAAAAACGTTCCTCCTAACCCCTGGCAGCCGGAGGCGGATGAACGTGTCTGGAAATATATTGTACTGCATCATACGGCGACCCCCAAAGGAAGTGTTGCCTCGATTCATCAGGCACATTTGCAGCGAGTGGACAGCAAAGGGAATCCGTGGCGGGGGATCGGTTATCATTTTGTGATTGGTAATGGAAACGGTATGAAAGATGGAAAAGTCGAGCAGACATTTCGCTGGATCGACCAAATTGAAGGGGCGCACGCAGGTAACGCCAACTATAACAATGCGGGGATTGGAATTTGTTTAATTGGAAACTTCGATAAAACAAAACCGACTCCAAAACAGTTGGCTTCATTGAAAACATTATTGGAAGCGTTAAAAAAAGAACATGAAATTAATTCAAACAATGTCGTGGCACATAAAAGTGTGAAATCGACAGACTGCCCCGGCAAGTACTTCCCGCTGCATTTGTTTTCGCAGGCAAAAGGATCTCGCGGGGTTCGTCACCGGTATCGGTATCGTTTGCGATAACTATATTTTTTGAAATTCCACTGGCTTTTTACTTCGAGACACAAGTAGATTTTATTATGAAACGTTTTCAATTCGATTTGAGGCATCGTCATTTTGCACATCAAACGTATTCCAAGTACGATCCCGAAGCGATCAAAGAGTTACTCGCCTCCCTTGCCTGGCAAGAAGAGCCAGAGGACATCCTTGGCAATACTCAAGAAGAAATTACCGAGGAAGATCTGGGACTGCCCAAAAATCTGCTCACGCCAGATACGTTTTACTTCCCCAATAACTATGAACCTAAATACGCCTATCCGTTAATCATCTGGCTGCATGATCGCAGTTCATCCTCACGCAGTTTTCAGGAACAGATGCCTTTGATCAGCAATCAAAATTATCTGGGGCTGGAAATTTCTCTTGAACAATTTGATCGCACAAAAGGCATCTGCTGCGATCAGTTACTGAGTCATATTCAGGAAGAATTAGTCGAGTTTAATTTGCAGGCGAACATTCATCCAGAGAGAATTTATCTGGCCGGGTTCGCAGAAGGTGCCTCGCTGGCGATGCAACTCACTTTATCGCACCCGCTACAGTTTGCGGGCTTTCTGGCGATCAACCCGATCAACAACTTACTCGACCAACCGTTGAAAAACTTCCGATTTCTCAGGCATCTGCGAGGGTTATTGACAACGACGAATTCCAATTCAGAATCCGAAAATAATAACTGGATCAAACCATTTTCACAGTTACTGCATGACGCCGGGGTTCAAATTCAGCTTGATACCCGTAAAAAATCAGAAGCAGGAGCGTGCCGATTAATTAACCAGTTTGTCATGGATGCGATTTACGCCAGCTATCAGAAGGAGTAATATTAACCGTTAGAAGATCATCCCAACGGTTTCAAACAGGTGTCCATTTCATGCGATTTGTACGACGAACATTCCAATTGAACACCTTTCAATTGGTCTCTGTGCCACGGTTGATAATCGGGATGATTTTGTTGGTCAGTTTGCAGATTGTCCCTTCTGCGTGCCGGGGAAGTGATGCTTCCTCTCAAAAGCCGAATGTTCTGTTTATTTCGATTGATGACCTCAACGATTGGGTCGGCTGTTACGGCGGGCATCCGCAGGTGAAAACGCCTGCGATTGATAAACTGGCTCGGCAAGGAACCGTTTTTTTGAATGCGCAGTGCCAGGCGCCGATTTGTAATCCGTCCCGTGCCAGTCTCATCACTGGATTACGCCCTTCGACAACCGGGATTTATTTTCTGGGACCAGATTTTCGCCGTGTCGAGAAAACACGAACAGCCGAGTCACTGTTTCAATATTTTCAAAAACATGGTTATTACACGATCACCCGTGGGAAAATATTTCATGGAAAAATGAGTGATATCGACCGAGCTTCGTTTGATGAAATCAGCCCGGCCCGCTCCGGTGCTTCCCGCCCGAAAAAGAAGCTTAGTTACGACAAGCCGAATTCATCGAAACTGTGGGACTGGGGAGCATGGCCCGAAAAAGATGAACAGGTTCGCGATCATCTGACAGCAACCTGGGCAGCGACTCGGTTAGAAGAGTTGGCCCAGAAAGAGAAGCCTTTTTTCATGGCGGTCGGTTTTTCTCTGCCTCATGTTCCACTTTATGTTCCGCAAAAGTGGTTCGATCTTTACCCCCAAGCAGAATTAAAACTCCCGCAAAACCCGACGGGAGATCTCGATGACATTTCAGATTATGCAATCAAATTAACTCTTAGTGGCGTTGCTCCGCGTCATCGTTGGTTTCTGGAACATGGCGAATTTGCTCACGCGGTGCAGGCTTACCTGGCGTGTATCAGCTTTGTTGATCATTGTGTTGGCATTACATTGGATGCACTTGAACGTAGTGGGGAGGCAGAAAATACGATTATTGTTCTCTGGAGTGATCACGGGTTTCATCTGGGAGAAAAACAACGCTGGGCCAAGCGGTCGCTGTGGGAGGAATCTGCCCGCTCGCCACTTATTATTGCAGGACCGGGCTGCCTGAAAAATGTGCAATGCAACCGCCCTGTCGAGTTAATCGATATGTATCCGACACTGATCGAACTGTGCAATCTTCCTTCCAAAAAAAAGCTCGAAGGAGTCAGTCTTCAGCCTCTTCTGAACAATCCGAAAGCCGAATGGAGCCGACCTGCCATCACGACATTCGGCCCGAACAATCATTCGATCCGCTCACAGCGTTGGCGATATATTCGCTACGATGATGGCTCGGAAGAACTCTACGATCACAAAACAGATCCCGATGAAATCACCAACCTGGCGCACCTGCCTCAATTCGCAACGGTTATTTCAGAACACGCAAAATGGCTTCCAAAAATTAACGTCCCACCCGCGGCAGGCAGTTCAGGATCCGGGACACCCATTTATCGGGAAATCGAACGTAAAACAAAACTACAGAAGAAATGAAGTAGCATCGACAGTACAGGCGAGATTATTTTCATCGAACCGAACTGGCGACATCACAATTGTTATGCAGGTGTTTTTCGTTTAATCCGCCGATCACCATGGAATGCACATCGGGATTGCCCAGCACAAAACGAATTGCTTCGTCGGCTGGTAAATGCCCAGAGGCTAATCCTTTTTTAACAATCACGCCCATCCCCTTGCCGGCTGCTTTTTTCATTACCTGCTGATGGCTCGTATCTTCACTGTGATACTCCACCATTAACACGTCTGCCCAACTCATCGCCAACTCTGCACCTTTCGCCTCTTTCCCCGAAAAACCAAGATGGCGGATCACTCCCTGCTCTTTGAACCGCTGGAGCGTTTCGACAACATCGGTCTGTTTCTGAACCCATTCATCGCGCCCATCAGAATGAATATAAACGATATCGAGCAGATCTGTTTTAAGCCGCTTGAGACTTCGCTCGATACTGGTTCGCGTTGCCTGGGCAGAGTAATCGTAAATCGATTCTCCTTCTTCAAAGCATTCCCCCGATTTTGTCGCCAGAACAAATTCATCACGACGATGTGAAATCGCGTTTCCGATTCGCTGCTCACTGATGCCGTAAGCGGGGGCGGTGTCGACCAGACAAATCCCCATGTCAAGCACCGTATTAAGAAGTCGTTCAGATTCCAGGTCACTGGGCAGTGCATACCCGGCAGGATATTTTGTCTTCTGATTCCGTCCAATTTTGAATGCACCAAAACCAATCGGACTAACTTCCAATCCCGTATTTCCTAAAGAAACTTTTTGCATGACTCTGTCGCTATTCTCTATCCAAGCGTAGCCGGAATCAGATGAGTGAGCACCGTTCAAACAATAACTGTCGTATGTTACAAACTCAATTGTAAGGAGAGTAAAGTAAGCGGCAAGGCGCTAGCCGCCGGTATTGCGTCTTGCTTATCTTATTTGCGATTGATGTATCTTTCCGTGAAGACCGGCGGCTAGCGCCTTGCCGCTTACAAAACAGAATACCTGACAGTTAATGTTTAACCGATGCTAATCATCATCGCCCAGCATTTTTAGAAATCCGGGGCTGTCATCTGAATCGCTGTCGAATTCGAATTCGAATTCATCGGGATCGACTGTAGCCGGGTCGTGTGAGATGACTTCTGTTTTTTCGCTCGAAGAAACTTCATCGGGATTGTCCGGCCCCATGAAAACGCGAAATTTTACTTTTGCAAATGCCAGTTCGTCGCCAGGAAGAATGGCTCCTCGCAGAACCCGCTGACCGTTCACTTTCGTTCCGTTGGTGCTGCCAAGATCGCGGATGAATAACAGGCCATCGGTTCGCGCGATCGCGCAATGTATTTTTGAGATGCTGGGATGATCAATCGCCAAATCGCAGACTCCCTGCTTGCGACCGACAATGGTCACATCTTTGGTAATTTCAACGGGCCGCCCTTTTTCGAGCGGGATAAGTCTGGCTTGCATAAAGTGAATACCGTTTCTCTATTGACCCCTGGAAAACTGATTGAGAATTGTATCATCTATTTTGAGGAGAGCGAACAAGTGATGTCAAGGGTTGGAATCTAAGAACAGGGATTAATATCAATAGGAGCCCAGCACGGCTGGTTCATTCTGATAGCCGTAACCAAACTGATACTTTTCTATAATTTGCGAGCCGTTCGCAAACTTTTACCGTTAATAATACAGGCATCTTTTCGATACGATCAACGTAAGCAGTGCAACTGTATCTCATTGCAATGTTGTTCGCTCAGAAGATTCCGGCAGTGGGCGGCGGGCGATGTTTTTCCAGCGGCGCAGATCGATTTCGACAGGTTTTTGCCCTGCGGTTGTCCCGCCGATGTTTTGAAAATAGAGAGCCAGTCTTTTCAGTTTCGTTTCTGCATCTGGTTCTGCAGGATCGGGAATTTCCGGAGCGATTCCCCAGATGATTTCGCTTCCCTTTTTGGTGACTAATCGATAAGTGACTCGCCGGAGTTGATCGGGAGAAGCGTTGAGCAAATTGACCTCGCCGGAAAATTGAATGCTGGCTAAATCGTATTTATTCCAGTAAGTATTTAATTGATGATCGGGCGTTAAAATTTCCGCCAGCCGGGCAGCTCCCCAAATGGAAAGATCTCCCCAATGTGTACCTGCAGGCCCTTGCGGATTACTTCGCGGACTGACAATAAGCGGATATCTCGCTAGATCATCAGCTGAAAAATCAGCCGGCGGAAGCAGCACGCCATCTCGATCAATCGGAAAATACCCGTGCGCACTTTTCACCAAAGCGACTGGCACACGATATTCCAATTCCACTTTTATGACCGAAGCAGGCTTTAATTCCAGATGTTTTACTTTGGCAATCCAGGGCGATTGCTCGAATGCTTCGCCTAGTTTTTTTGATAAGCCCGGCTCTAAAATAGAGAACTCTTCGGGCAATTTTGCTTCACGCCAAATACGAGCAAGAATGTCATTCGGAACTCCTTCTGGCGATTCATTAATCTGGAACGAGTCCCGAGTTACCTGAAAGCGTTGCTCTTCAAGCAGGCTGCCTCCAAATTTCCCGGCAACACTGACCACCAGCGGAAGAAAGCAAAGCAGTCCCAATAGTGTTAATACACGAGGATCGAACAGCAACCGCTTCCAACCTTTGGGGGAAGAGACTTTTTTTTCTTTTTCAATTTGCTGGAACTTTTCATGACCTCATTGAGATCGGGAGAAAGCAGACTTTTCGATGAGGCAGAAGTTGTTCAGAAAGAATTCAGAAAAGGAATACAGGTCAGCGTAACGAATAGGAAAACTGTCCGAGGCGGTTTTGCCGGTTGTATTGAGCAATCATATTTTACAAATTTTGGCGACAGGAGCAGTTTTACATTTTACACTGATTCTGTTCAGATAGAACCGATTGAATAGTTATGAAAAATGAAAATTCGTCCCGATAGCAGGGGTAACCCAGGGCCATCGCGCACTACTGGGAAGGATTGGTAAGATGGGCGTTTGCGCATTGTGAGTGATGTTGCTATCATTTTTCTTGTGGAATGTTTCAACAAACTTCAAGGAGGATTGATGATGGCGGCAATGAAAAATCGGGAATTTGAAATTGATGTTGAGGACTTGCTTTCACATTTTGGATCGCTG